>NZ_JBEZKL010000001.1:0-190787 GCF_040704695.1 Streptomyces sp. NPDC048411 | reverse complement strand
GTTGATAGGCCAGATGTGGAAGCCCGGTAACGGGTGGAGCTGACTGGTACTAATAGGCCGAGGGCTTGTCCTCAGTTGCTCGCGTCCACTGTGTTAGTTCTGAAATAACGAACGGCCGTGTTGTTGTCCGGTGTTGGTTAATTTCATAGTGTTTCGGTGGTCATTGCGTTAGGGAAACGCCCGGTTACATTCCGAACCCGGAAGCTAAGCCTTTCAGCGCCGATGGTACTGCAGGGGGGACCCTGTGGGAGAGTAGGACGCCGCCGAACAATTATTCCGGGAAAGCCCCGCACCTTTGGTGCGGGGCTTTTCTGCGTTCACGAGGCCGGCCGTCCTCGCGTGCCTGGTTGTCGCGTCCCTGCAGTGCCCGCTGCTTCGCGCGGCTGGTCTTTCGGATGTCCTCGCGCGCGGTTATGCATTTCCCCGAATTCGGGGTATGCTCTATCTCGTTGCCGCAGGGCAGCAGGCCCCAATAGCTCAGTCGGTAGAGCGTCTCCATGGTAAGGAGAAGGTCTACGGTTCGATTCCGTATTGGGGCTCAGTCAAAGCGAAAGGTCCTCACCACTGGTGGGGACCTTTCGCTTTACCCATGGAGCGAGTCAAGGCGAGCCAGTTCGTCTGCTGAAAGGCGCAGCGCGGCCGCGGCCACGTTCTCCATGAGGTGGTCCGGATTGCCGGTCCCAGGGATGGCCAGTACGTGCGGGCCCTGTTGCAGGGTCCAGGCCAGGCAGACCTGTGCGACCGTCGCGCTGTGCGCGCGAGCGATGGAGCGCAACACCTCGTCGCCGCTCCAGTCGGCGGCACTCGCCCCCTGCTCGCGGCCTTCGCCTGCGATGGCGAAGAAGGGCACGAACGCGATGCCCTGCTCTCCGCAGAGCCGCAGGATGGCGTCGGCATCCGTGGACCTGGACTGGAGGCCGTAGCGGTTCTGCACGCAGACCACCGGGGCTACGGACTGTGCCTCGGCGAGGTGTTCGCTGTTGATGTTGGAGATGCCGAGGTGGCGGATGAGGCCGGCCTCGCGGAGTTCGGCCAGGGCGCCGACGTGCTCGGAGACCGAATCCTGGCCCATGAGACGGAGGTTGACCACATCGAGGTGGTCGCGGCCCAGTTGGCGCAGGTTCTCCTCCACTTGGCCGCGCAGCTCCTCCGGTCGGGCATGGGGCTGCCACGCACCCGACGGGTCCCGGACCGGGCCGACCTTGGTGGTGATGACCAGGTCCTTGGGATACGGCGCAAGTGCCCGGTTGATCAGCTCGTTGGCCGAGCGCAGCGACGAGAAATAGAACGCTGCGGTATCGATGTGGTTCACACCGAGTTCGATCGCGCGCCGGAGCACTCCGATCGACCGCTCACGGTCGCTCGGCGTACCGAGGTCGAAGGCGGCGCTGCCGGTCAGGCGCATTGCGCCGAAACCGAGACGGTTGACGGTCAGGTCGCCGAGCTGCCACGTGCCCGCGGCATCCGCGGTGATCGTTTCTGTAGTCATGACCCGGAGTCTGTCAGAGGCGACTCACCGGTGAAGCGCAGTCAGACGGCGGGCGGTTCAGGGACACGCATGGCCAGGATGGCCATGTCGTCGGAGGCGGGGTCGGCGGCGAAGCGCTCCACCGCCCGCAGGACACGGCTCGCCACCGCGCCGGCCGTCAGGCCCGTACATCCTGTGAGCACATCGGCCAGGCCGTCGTCGCCGAGCATGCGAGTGCCTTCACGGCGTTCCGTGACGCCGTCCGTCACGCACAGCAGGACGTCGCCCGGGTCGAGGGTGACGGTCTGTTCGTACAGTTCGAGGTCCTCGATGACGCCCAGCAGTGGTTGCGGTTCGGCCGCGGCCTCGACGGTGCCGTCCTGCCGCAGGCGCAGCGGAAGGGGGTGCCCGGCGCACACCACCTTCAGCAGGGCGCTGCCGTCCTCCTGGGGCCACAGCTCCCCGTAGAGCAGGGTGAGGAAACGACTGCGGGAGCCCTCGTCGAGGATCGCGGCGTTGAGGCGCTCCAGAACGGCGGGACCGCCGAAGCCCTCGCGGGCAAGCAGGCGCAGGGCGTGGCGCGCCAGCCCTGTGACGGCCGCGGCCTCCGGGCCCGTACCGCAGACGTCGCCGATGGCGAAACCGTAGGCGCCGTCGCGGATCGGGAAAACGTCGTAGAAGTCGCCACCGACCTCGTTGCCCTCGCCCGCCGCCCGGTAGATGACCTCGATCTCGACATTGGGGACGTCGGGCAGGCCCGGGGGCAGCAGGCTGCGCTGGAGGGACTGGCTGATCGCCACGCGTTCCGAGTAGAGGCGGGCGTTGTCGAGGGCGAGCGCGGCGCGGCGGGAGAGGTCCTCGGCGAGTTCAAGGATCTCTTGACGGAAGTGGTCGTCGGACGGCTTGCCGAGCGTGAGCATGCCGATGACGCGGTTACGGGCGACGAGAGGGAGGACCACCGTCTCGCCTCCCACGGCGGCCGCGGTGGCCAGGGTCGTACGGATGCCGGAGCCGAGACCGTCTGACTGGTCGCGGCCGAGACTGCGCATGGAGGCGCGCAGCGCGGCCTCGTGGGCCGCCTGGGAGGGGGCGGCCCAGACGCGGGCGCCAGGGGTCGGTACGCGGTCAGGCGGGGAGATCTTGGAGAGCAGGTCCTTGAGACCGTCGATGAGTTCTTCGTCCTCGTGGAGGACGTACGAGAGGTACGGCTCCGAGGACTGGTCGGCGATCGTGTAGACGGCGCACCAGGTGGCCAGGGTGGGGACCGTCATCTGGGCCATCAGGGCAAGTGTCTGGTCCCGGTCGAGGGTGCCGGCGAGGAGGTCGGACGCCTCGACGAGGAAGGACAGCGAACCGCGGCGGAGCCGTTCCAGTTCGCCGAGGCGGGCCGATTCGACGGCGAGCGCGATACGGTCCGCGGCGAACTGGAGGCGCAGGGCCTCCTCGTTGGTGTACCGGCCGGGCGATTCCGTCGCGACGCCCAGGGACCCCGTGAGGCGTCCTTCGACCTTCAGCGGGACGGTCACGACGGAGCGCATACCGGTGTCGCTGAGCAGCGGCACGGCGCCGGGGACGACCGTGAGGTCTTCGTGCACGGCCGGCATCCGGGCGGAGCCGTACCGACCCGTGCCTGCTTCCACGGGGACGCGGGCGAAGCGCTGACGGGCGGACGGGAGGCCGGTGGTGGCCCGGACCTCCAGCTCGGTCTCGTCATCAGTGGCCAGAAGCAGGAAGGCCGAATCCGCGTCGAGCATGTCGCGGGCCCGTTCGACAGTGCGCTGGAGCAGCCCGTCGAGGTCGTCGGGGGCGGGGGAGCCGATGAACACCTCGAAGGGGTCCGTCGTGCGGTTCTCGGAGCCCGCGTCGGTGACCGGGGTGCGCACCGGTGACTGGAGTACGGCACGTTCGTGGTCGCGGACCAGAAGACAGACCGTGGACGGTTCGCCCTGGGTGTCGCGGACTCTGAGGTGAGAGGCGTACACGGGGATGGTGCGGCCGTCGGCGCGCCGGATGCCGTAACTGCCTTCCCAGCGGGAGAGCTGGAGCGCGTCGGCAATTCCGGTGCTGGTGCCGGGGGTGTGCGGCCAGGCGGTGAAGTCGGTGAGCGGTTTGCCGGTGACCTGTTCCGAGGTGTGGCCGAAGAGGAACGCGGCGTCGTCGTTCCACCCGGCGATGGCACCGGAGTGGTCGATCTGTACGACGGCGACCCGGACGCGCTCGTCCGCGACCGGGAGGAGGTCGATGGGGAGCAGCGGGCCCGCAGAACGGATGCCCACTGGGCGCTCGGGAAGATCGAGCTGGAACCAGACCTGTTTGTGCTCCGGGGTGTACTCGACGCCCCACCGGGAAGCGAGTGCCGCGCAGAGCAGCAGACCGCGGCCGCCCTCACGATCGGGGCTGCCGAAGTCGAGGCCGGTGCTCTGGAGCGGGATCTCCCGCTCCGGGTAGTGGTCGGAGACCTCGACCCGGACGCCGCCCTCCGTACGCAGGCACAGCACATCGGCGGCGGTGCCTGCGTGCACCACAGCATTGGTCACGAGCTCGCTGGTGAGTACGACCGCGTCGTCGACGATGTCGGCGTACCCCCACCCCTGCAGGGTGTCACGGACAAAGGCGCGGGCGGTCGCGACGGAGCGCCCGGCCGGGTCGAAGGTGGCAGCCGCGCGCGCGGTGATCACAGCACTCCCCATATGGTGTCTCGTCGCTTCCCCGAGTCCTGTGCCCGTTTCTCGCCGCTTCGATTCGCCTGCCAGGCTAGACGCTCGCTCCCGGTGTCGGGTACACGAGGGCCGACTTCGGGCAAGCGCGACCAGGAAACGGTGTCCGGACGGACAAGTGTGGTCTTCCCAACGGAGGGATGCGGGACAACCGTTGGAGGTTCCACCTCGATCAGTTCCGGCCTGGTAGCTTTCAACGATTTGACGTCCGCATGGTCACCCGTCGACGGTGGACTGTGGCGGTGAGCCAATGTGGAACTGGGCAAGATCCCAGGCAAGGCCCGAGCGATACGGTCAACCCCTGCGGGAGGGACACGGTGGAGTCTGGCGTGGCGGCGCGGGGATCAGCAACGCGCACAAAAGGCGGACAGTCCGTGAAGAAACAGCGCAATGGAACCATCGAAGTGGACGCCACGGCGCTCAACAGACTGCTGGCCGGCCTGGTGGCGATGCGCGACGGGAATTTCCGCAGGCGTCTGACCGTCTCCGGCGAGGGGCCGTTGGCAGAGATCTCGGCGGTCTTCAACGAGGTCGCTGAGCGCAATCTCCACCTCACCGGCGAGCTGGCCCGGGTACGTCGCGTGGTCGGGCGTGAGGGGAAGCTCACCGAGCGCTTGGAGACAGGGGCCTGCGAGGGCTCCTGGGCCGCGGCCATCGATGCCTCGAACGAGCTGGTCGACGACCTGGCGCGGCCGGTCTCGGAGGTCGGGCGGGTGCTGTCGGCGGTGGCCGACGGTGATCTGGAACAGCGGATGGAACTCCGGTCGCACACGGCCGACGAGACCGTGCGCCCGCTGCGCGGCGAGTTCCTGAGGGTGGCCCGTACGGTCAACAACCTGGTCGACCAGCTGTCGGCATTCACCGAGCAGGTGACGCGGGTCGCCGTCGAGGTGGGTACCGAGGGCAAGCTGGGCGGACAGGCCCAGGTGCGCGGAATGTCCGGTTCCTGGAAGGACCTCACGGACTCCGTCAACACCATGGCGTACCGGCTGACCGCGCAGGTGCGGGATATCGCCCTGGTGACGACGGCGGTCGCCAAGGGCGATCTGTCGCGGAAGGTCACCGTCCACGTGGCCGGCGAGATGCTGCAGCTGAAGAACACCGTCAACACGATGGTCGACCAGCTGTCGTCGTTCTCCTCCGAGGTGACCCGGGTCGCCCGTGAGGTGGGCACGGAAGGCGAGCTCGGCGGGCAGGCGACGGTGCCCGGTGTGGCCGGGGTGTGGAAGGACCTCACCGACTCCGTCAACACGATGGCCGGGAACCTCACCTCGCAGGTGCGCGGGATCGCGGAGGTGACGACGGCGGTCGCCAGTGGTGACCTGTCGCAGAAGGTCACCGTGAGCGCCCGTGGCGAGGTGGCGCAGCTCGCCGAGACGATCAACCAGATGACCGAGACGCTGCGGACCTTCGCGGACGAAGTGACGCGGGTGGCCAGCGAGGTCGGTGGCGAAGGGCTGCTCGGCGGGCAGGCGCAGGTGCCGGGTGCGGCGGGCACCTGGAAGGACCTCACCGACTCGGTGAACACGGTCTTCCGGAACCTGACGACGCAGGTGCGGGACATCGCTCAGGTGACCACGGCGGTGGCCAGCGGTGACATGACGCAGAAGGTCACCGTGGATGTGGCCGGCGAGATGCTGGAGCTCAAGAACACCGTCAACACGATGGTGGACCAGCTCCAGTCCTTCGGTTCGGAAGTGACCCGGGTGGCCCGGGAAGTCGGTGTCGAGGGCCGGCTGGGCGGCCAGGCCGAGGTGCCGGGTGCGGCGGGTACGTGGAAGGACCTCACGGACTCGGTGAACACGGCGTTCCGGAACCTGACGGGTCAGGTGCGGGACATCGCGCAGGTGACGACCGCGGTCGCGAACGGTGATCTGTCGCAGAAGGTCACCGTGGATGTCGCCGGCGAGATGCTGGAGCTCAAGAACACCGTCAACACGATGGTGGCGCAGCTGTCTTCCTTCGCCGACCAGGTGACGCGGATGGCGCGGGACGTGGGCACGGAGGGCCGCCTCGGCGGTCAGGCACGGGTCGACGGCGTCTCCGGTACCTGGAAGGAGCTCACCGATTCCGTCAACTTCATGGCCGGGAACCTGACCTCCCAGGTGCGTCAGATCGCGCAGGTGACCACGGCGGTCGCCCGGGGCGATCTGTCGCAGAAGATCGACGTGGACGCACGCGGCGAGATCCTCGAACTGAAGAACACCATCAACACGATGGTCGACCAGCTGTCCTCCTTCGCCGACCAGGTGACCCGGGTGGCCCGCGAGGTGGGCACCGACGGTCGGCTCGGCGGCCAGGCCCAGGTCCCCGGCGTGGCCGGGGTGTGGCGCGATCTGACCGACTCGGTGAACGGCATGGCGGGGAACCTCACCGCTCAGGTCCGTAACATCGCACAGGTCGCCACCGCGGTGGCGCGCGGTGACCTGTCGCAGAAGATCGACGTCGACGCCCGCGGCGAGATCCTGGAGCTGAAGAACACCCTCAACACGATGGTGGACCAGCTCTCGAACTTCGCCGAGCAGGTGACGCGGGTCGCCCGTGAGGTGGGTACGGAAGGCATCCTGGGCGGCCAGGCCGAGGTGCAGGGTGTGTCCGGTACGTGGAAGGACCTCACCCAGTCCGTCAACGGCATGGCGAACAACCTGACCATGCAGGTCCGCAACATCGCCGAGGTCACCACCGCGGTCGCCAAGGGCGATCTCTCCAAGAAGATCACCGTCGACGCCAAGGGCGAGATCCTTGAACTGGTGACAACCGTCAATACGATGGTCGACCAGCTGCTCAACTTTGCGGACGAGGTGACGCGAGTCGCCCGCGAGGTGGGTACCGAGGGCATCCTGGGCGGTCAGGCGCGGGTGCGCGGCGCGACCGGCATCTGGAAGGACCTCAGCGACAACGTCAACCTGATGGCCAACAATCTGACCAGCCAGGTACGGAACATCTCCCGGGTCTCGTCCGCGGTCGCCAACGGCGATCTGACCAAGAAGGTCACCGTCGAGGCGCGTGGCGAGGTCGCCGAGCTCGCCGACACCGTCAACACGATGGTGACGACGCTGTCCTCGTTCGCCGACGAGGTGACGCGAGTCGCCCGCGAGGTGGGTACTGAGGGCGAGCTGGGCGGTCAGGCGCGGGTGCCGGGCGTCTCCGGTACGTGGAAGGACCTCACCGAGTCGGTGAACTCGATGGCGTCCAATCTGACCGGCCAGGTGCGCCAGATCGCCACGGTCACCACCGCCATCGCCAAGGGCGATCTCACCAAGAAGATCGACATCGACGCGCGCGGTGAGATCCAGGAGCTGAAGAACACCATCAACACGATGGTCGACCAGCTGTCCTCCTTCGCCGAGCAGGTGACCCGGGTGGCCCGTGAGGTGGGCACCGAGGGTCAGCTGGGCGGTCAGGCGCGGGTCCGGGACGTCGACGGAACCTGGCGAGATCTCACCGAGTCCGTGAACGAGATGGCCGGGAACCTGACCCGCCAGGTGCGGGCCATCGCGGCCGTCGCCACCGCGGTGACCCGTGGCGATCTCAACCTCAAGATCGATGTGGACGCGGCCGGCGAGATCCAGGCCCTGCAGGACAACATCAACACGATGATCGCCAACCTGCGCGACACCACGGCCACCAACAAGGAGCAGGACTGGCTCAAGGGCAACCTCGCCCGGATCTCCGGTCTGATGCAGGGACGCCGGGATCTCGATGACGTCGCCTCGCTGATCATGAGCGAGCTGACCCCGGTCGTCTCGGCGCAGCACGGGGTGTTCTTCCTGGCCATGCCGACCGGTGACACCGACGCGGTGGTGGCGGACGCGGACCAGGAGGGTGCGTACGTACTCCGCATGCGGGGCAGCTACGGCTACTCCGCAGGCTCGATGCCGACGTCCTTCCGGCCCGGTGAAACGCTCATCGGTACGGCGGCGGAGGAGAAGCGGACGATCCAGGTGGACAATGTGCCGCCGGGCTATCTGAAGATCTCCTCGGGCCTCGGCGAGGCGCCGCCGGCGCATGTGATCGTGCTGCCGGTGCTCTTCGAGGGGCAGGTCCTCGGTGTGATCGAGCTGGCCTCGTTCCAGCCGTTCACCCACATCCAGCGGGACTTCCTCAACCAGCTCGCCGAGATGATCGCGACCAGCGTCAACACGATCAGCGTCAACACCAAGACGGAGAAGCTTCTGGAGCAGTCGCAGGAGCTGACCGAGCAGCTGCGCGACCGCTCGGAGGAGCTGGAGAACCGGCAGAAGGCGCTTCAGGCGTCCAACGCCGAACTGGAGGAGAAGGCCGAACTGCTGGCCCAGCAGAACCGTGACATCGAGGTGAAGAACACCGAGATCGAGGAGGCGCGGCAGGTCCTGGAGGAGCGTGCCGAGCAGCTCGCGGTCTCGATGCGCTACAAGTCCGAGTTCCTGGCGAACATGTCGCACGAGCTGCGCACGCCGCTCAACTCACTGCTCATCCTGGCCAAACTGCTCGCGGACAACGCCGAGGGAAACCTCTCCCCGAAGCAGGTGGAGTTCGCCGAGACGATCCACGGCGCAGGTTCCGACCTGCTGCAGCTGATCAACGACATCCTCGATCTGTCGAAGGTCGAGGCGGGCAAGATGGACGTCAGCCCGACCCGGATCGCACTGGTCCAGCTGGTCGACTATGTGGAGGCGACCTTCCGGCCGCTCACCGCCGAGAAGGGGCTCGACTTCTCCGTACGGGTGTCGCCGGAGCTTCCCGCCACGCTGCACACGGACGAGCAGCGGCTCCTCCAGGTACTGCGGAACCTCCTTTCCAACGCGGTGAAGTTCACCGACAGCGGCGCCGTCGAGCTGGTGATCCGGCCGGCCGGCGCGGATGTGCCGAACGCCATCCGCGAGCAGCTCCTGGAAGCCGGTTCGCTGCGCGACGCCGACGCCGATCTGATCGCGTTCTCGGTCACCGACACAGGGATCGGGATCGCGTCCAGCAAGATGCTGGTGATCTTCGAGGCGTTCAAGCAGGCGGACGGTACGACCAGTCGCAAGTACGGCGGTACGGGGCTCGGGCTGTCCATCAGCCGGGAGATCGCCCGGCTGCTCGGTGGCGAGATCCATGCGTCGAGCGAGCCGGGCCGCGGCTCGACCTTCACGCTGTATCTGCCGCTGCGCCTGAGCGAGCTGCCGGCGCAGGGCTACCCGCAGATCGGCCCCGGTTCCATCGAGGCGCACGGTGCCGCGGCCGGGAACGGTCTGGTCCCGGACACGGGTTCGGGGACGGCGCTGCATGACGCGGCCGGTTCCGCGGGGCTGTTCCGGCGGCGTCGCAAGGCACTCGGCGGGGCGGAGCGGCGGACCGCGCTGCCGCCCAGGACCGCTGGGCACACCGAGTCGGCTGCACCGGCTCAGGAGTCGTTGACCCAGTCCGGCCAGGAGGAGTCCGAGACCCGCAGGGTCTTCCGGTTCAACGGCGAGAAGGTCCTCATCGTCGACGACGACATCCGTAACGTCTTCGCGCTCACCAGCGTGCTGGAGCAGCACGGGCTCTCGGTGCTGTACGCGGAGAACGGGCGTGAGGGCATCGAAGTCCTGGAGCAGCACGACGATGTGACGGTCGTGCTGATGGACATCATGATGCCGGAGATGGACGGCTACGCGACGACGACGGCGATCCGCAGGATGCCGCAGTTCGCCGGACTGCCCATCATCGCGCTGACCGCGAAGGCGATGAAGGGCGACCGGGAGAAGGCGATCGACTCCGGTGCTTCCGACTATGTCACCAAGCCTGCCGATGCTGATCATCTGCTCTCCGTCATGGAGCAGTGGATGCGCGGAGAGTGATCGCCTCTGGAACGAATCGCGATAGGTTGCTGATCGACTGTGCTCGAAGGGGTGTGAGAACGCGGTGGACGGGGAACCTTCTGGTCTCCCACCGCGTTTCCGGTATGTGCACAGTGACATCGCGGTGACAGGGTGTGGTGACGGGCGGGGTGCGGCTACCATGACCGGCACAAGGACGGACGGCGTAAGGGAGTCGTCCCCTGGGGCGGCGCCCGGTGCAATTCCGGGGCGAGGAGGACGGGCCATGGTGCAGAAGGCCAAGATCCTCCTGGTCGATGACCGGCCGGAGAATCTGCTGGCGCTGGAGGCCATCCTCTCTGCGCTCGATCAGACGCTGGTACGGGCATCGTCAGGGGAGGAAGCGCTCAAAGCGCTGCTCACGGACGATTTCGCGGTCATTCTGCTGGACGTTCAGATGCCGGGGATGGATGGTTTCGAGACCGCCGCGCACATCAAGCGGCGGGAGCGGACCCGGGACATCCCGATCATCTTCCTCACCGCGATCAACCACGGTCCGCACCACACCTTCCGGGGTTACGCGGCCGGCGCGGTGGACTACATCTCGAAGCCGTTCGATCCCTGGGTGCTGCGCGCCAAGGTCTCGGTCTTCGTCGAGCTGTACATGAAGAACTGCCAGTTGCGTGAGCAGGCGGCGCTGTTGCGGCTGCAGCTGGAGGGCGGCGGCCACCCCGGCGCCGGCCAGGAGAAGGAGCCTGCTGGTCTGCTGGCCGAGCTCTCGGCGCGCCTCGCGGCCGTCGAGGAGCAGGCGGAGGCGCTCTCCAAGCAGCTTGACGACGAGTCGGCGGACGCCGCCGCGGTGGCCACCGCGGCCCATCTTGAACGGAAGCTGACCGGATTGAGGCGCGCGCTCGATGCGCTGGAGCCCGGCACCGGAAGCGGCACGGCCGCGCTTCCCTCGTAACGCCGCCGCTCGCCGAACCCCCCGGCCCGGGAACCGGGTTCGGGGACGGCCGCTCGATCCACCCCTGGTGAGGGCGTGTCAGTTTCCGGTCTCTGTAGGGCGACACGGTCGGGTGAACCAAGAGGGGCACGTGTTCACGGCGGCCGACACCGGTAACCTCGGCCCCATGGCCTCACGTACGTCCGGCAAGGGTTCCCAGGGCACGGCGGGCACCGCGAAGCGTCCCGGCCGTACCGCGGGCCCGGCGAAGAAAGCCGCGCCCGCGAAGAAGACCGCACCCGCGAAGAAGGCTCCGGCCAAGAAGGCGGTGGCGAAGAAGGCGGCTGCGCCCAGGCCCGCACCGTCTCCCACCGGGGGTGTGTACCGGCTGGTGCGCGCTGTCTGGCTCGGTGCGGCCCACGCCGTCGGCGCGATGTTCCGCGGCATAGGCCGCGGTGCCAAGGGACTCGATCCCGCACACCGCAAGGACGGCGTCGCGCTGTTGCTGCTCGGTCTCGCGCTGGTCGTGGCCGCGGGCACCTGGTCGAATCTGCGGGGTCCCGTCGGCGACCTCGTCGAGATGCTCGTCACCGGCGCCTTCGGGCGGCTCGATCTGCTCGTCCCCATACTGCTCGGTGCCATTGCCGTACGGCTGATCCTCTACCCCGAGAAGCCCGAGGCCAATGGCCGTATCGTCATCGGACTCTCCGCCCTGGTCATCGGTGTGCTCGGGCAGGTCCACATCGCGTGCGGATCGCCCGGCCGCGGGGACGGCACCGCGGCGATGCAGGATGCCGGCGGACTCATCGGCTGGGCCGCCTCCAAGCCGCTGGTCTTCACCATGGGCGAGGTCCTCGCCGTACCGCTGCTCCTGCTGCTCACTGTCTTCGGTCTGCTCGTCGTCACCGCGACCCCGGTGAACGCGATTCCGCAGCGGCTGCGGCTGCTCGGCTCCAGGCTGGGGATCGTCGACCCGGTGTACGACCCCGAGGCGGAGGACGAGAGCGACGACGAGCGGTACGACGAGCAGTGGCGCGAGGCGCTTCCCGCCCGCTCACGGCGCTCGTCCGTGCGCCGCTCCGAGGCGCCCGAGGAGTACGCTCCCGAGCAGGCGGAGGCCGAGGCACTCTCCAAGCGCCGCAGGCCGCGCAGGCCGTCCGTGCAGCCCGCGATGAACCGCACCATGGATGCGGTGGATGTCGCCGCGGCCGCGGCCGCGGCGCTCGACGGCGCGGTGCTCAACGGCATGCCGCCCTCGGCGATCGTCGCCGACCTGACCCAGGGCGTCTCCGTCGAGCGTGACCGCGAGCGCTCGGGCACTCCGGTGCCGGGCGCCCGCGAGGCGGAGCCGGGCACCGGGGTGGGGAAGGGCGCGGCGACCTCAGGCGGTGTACCCGATCTGACGAAGCCCGCCCCCGATCCGTCGCAGTCCCAGCCCCTGCCGGCCCGCGCCGAGCAGCTGCAGCTCTCCGGCGACATCACGTACGCGCTGCCCTCGCTCGATCTGCTGGAACGCGGCGGTCCGGGCAAGACCCGGAGTGCTGCCAACGACGCGATCGTCGCCTCCCTGACCAACGTCTTCACCGAGTTCAAGGTCGACGCCGCCGTCACCGGCTTCACCCGTGGACCGACGGTGACGCGGTACGAGGTGGAGCTCGGCCCGGCCGTGAAGGTCGAGCGGATCACCGCGCTGGCCAAGAACATCGCGTACGCCGTCGCCAGCCCCGACGTCCGGATCATCTCGCCGATCCCGGGGAAGTCCGCCGTCGGCATCGAGATCCCCAACACCGACCGGGAGATGGTCAACCTCGGCGATGTGCTGCGTCTCGCGGACGCGGCCGAGGACGACCACCCGATGCTGGTCGCGCTCGGCAAGGACGTCGAGGGCGGCTACGTGATGGCCAACCTCGCGAAGATGCCGCACGTGCTGGTGGCCGGTGCGACCGGTTCCGGCAAGTCGTCCTGCATCAACTGCCTGATCACCTCGGTCATGGTGCGGGCGACCCCGGACGACGTGCGGATGGTGCTGGTCGACCCCAAGCGTGTCGAACTGACCGCTTACGAGGGCATCCCGCACCTGATCACGCCGATCATCACCAACCCGAAGCGCGCCGCCGAGGCCCTGCAATGGGTCGTACGGGAGATGGACCTCCGGTACGACGACCTGGCCGCGTTCGGCTTCCGGCACATCGACGACTTCAACCAGGCCGTGCGCAACGGCAAGGTCAAGCCGCCGGAAGGCAGCGAGCGCGAACTCTCGCCGTACCCGTATCTCCTGGTGATCGTCGACGAGCTCGCCGACCTGATGATGGTCGCTCCACGCGACGTCGAGGACGCCATCGTCCGCATCACCCAGCTGGCGCGCGCTGCCGGTATCCACCTGGTGCTCGCGACCCAGCGGCCCTCGGTCGACGTCGTCACCGGTCTGATCAAGGCGAACGTGCCCTCCCGGCTCGCCTTCGCGACCTCGTCGCTCGCCGACAGCCGCGTGATCCTGGATCAACCCGGCGCCGAGAAGCTCATCGGAAAGGGTGACGGACTGTTCCTGCCGATGGGTGCCAACAAGCCCACCCGCATGCAGGGCGCCTTCGTCACCGAGGGCGAGGTCGCGGCCATCGTCCAGCACTGCAAGGATCAGATGGCGCCGGTCTTCCGCGAGGACGTGGTGGTCGGCTCCGCCAAGAAGAAGGAGATCGACGAGGACATCGGCGACGACCTCGACCTGCTCTGCCAGGCAGCCGAACTGGTCGTCTCCACCCAGTTCGGGTCCACCTCGATGCTCCAGCGCAAGCTGCGGGTCGGTTTCGCCAAGGCAGGCCGGCTGATGGACCTGATGGAGTCGCGCAACATCGTCGGACCGAGCGAGGGGTCCAAGGCGCGCGACGTCATGGTGAAACCGGACGAGCTGGACGGGGTGTTGGCCCAGATCCGCGGGGAAACAGCGTCGTAAGGGTGGGAAGAGCAACCGTTTCGTCGGGTCGTACGTCAATTTGACTGGAGGGACAGCAGAATGTACTTCCACGGGGCGGTCCGGTAAATGGGACAGTGTTCGAATCTGATGGCGTACAAAGTCCTCTCTCCCGGTTGCCCCACCCTTTCGTACCACCCCTAGACTGAACACCCAGCAGGTGGCTCACGCTCGAAAGGCGCCCCCGTGTCCATCGGCAACTCCCCCGAAGACGACCGGCCTTCGATCGGTCGAGTGCTCCAGCAGGCTCGAATCGCCGCAGGTCTCACGGTCGAAGAGGTCAGCTCGTCCACCCGGGTGCGCATCCCCATCGTGCACGCGATCGAAGAGGACGACTTCACCCGCTGTGGCGGCGATGTATACGCCCGCGGCCATATTCGTACGTTGGCGCGCGCCGTCGGCATCGATCCGGAACTGCTGGTTTCGCAGTACGACGGCGAGCACGGCGGCCGACCCGCGCCCACACCCGCGGCGCCGCTGTTCGAAGCCGAGCGGATCCGTTCCGATCCCCGTCGGCCCAACTGGACCGCGGCCATGGTCGCGGCGATCGTCGTCGTCATCGGCTTCGTCGGCTTCACCTTCTTGAAGGGTGGCGACGACGGCGGTACGAACACCCAGGTCGCGGAGGGCTCGACGCCCAACACGAACAGCCCCAAGCCCAAGCCCACCAAGACCGCCGACCCCAAGTCCGTACCCTCCGACAGTGCCATCGCCGCGGCCCCGCGGGACAAGGTGACGGTCAAGCTCAGCGCCACTCAGGGCAAGAGCTGGATCTCCGCCAAGGACCACAACGGGCGGATGCTCTTCGACGGTCTGCTGCAGAAGGGCCAGTCCAAGACCTTCCAGGACAAGGAGCGCGTCGACCTCGTCCTCGGAGACGCCGGTTCGATCGAGCTCTTCGTCAACGGCAAGAAGGTTGAGGACAAGTTCCAGCCGGGTCAGGTCGAACGGCTCACGTACACGAAGGGCGACCCCGAGGTCGGCTGACCGACAGCACGTTGTGACACGAGCGCCCGGCTGTCCAGCCGGGCGCTCGACCCGTTGTTACTCGCTGTCACAGGGGAACCCTGCTCGGCGGGGCCCGTGCCAGGACAAAGTAGTCTTGAGCCCATGCCCGAACGCCGTACCGTCGCCCTTGTCACTCTTGGCTGCGCCCGTAACGAGGTGGACTCGGAGGAGCTTGCAGGCCGCTTGGCAGCGGACGGCTGGGAGCTCGTCGAGGATGCCTCCGACGCGGATGTCGCCGTAGTCAACACCTGTGGGTTTGTCGAGGCCGCCAAGAAGGACTCCGTCGACGCACTCCTCGAAGCCAACGATCTGAAGGACCACGGCCGGACCCAGGCCGTGGTCGCCGTCGGCTGCATGGCCGAACGCTACGGCAAGGACCTTGCCGAAGCGCTGCCGGAAGCCGACGGAGTCCTCGGATTCGACGACTACGCCGACATCTCCGACCGCCTCCAGACCATCCTCAGCGGGGGCGTTCACGCCTCCCATACCCCGCGTGACCGGCGCAAGCTGCTGCCGATCAGCCCGGCCGAGCGGCAGGACGCCGCCGTCGCGCTGCCCGGACACGCGCAGGAAGCCGCCCCGGCCCCCGCGGACCTCCCGGACGGCGTTGCTCCGGTCTCCGGGCCACGCGCCCCGCTGCGCCGCCGGCTGGGCACCAGCCCGGTCGCCTCGGTGAAGCTCGCCTCCGGCTGCGACCGCCGCTGCTCGTTCTGCGCCATCCCGTCCTTCCGCGGTTCCTTCATCTCGCGGCGCCCCTCGGACGTGCTGCAGGAGACCCGCTGGCTGGCCGAGCAGGGCGTCAAGGAGGTCATGCTGGTCTCCGAGAACAACACCTCGTACGGCAAGGACCTCGGCGACATCCGGCTGCTGGAGACGCTGCTGCCGGAGCTCGCCGACGTCGACGGGATCGAGCGGATCCGGGTCAGCTACCTGCAGCCCGCCGAGATGCGGCCCGGTCTGATCGACGTACTGACCTCGACGCCGAAGGTCGCCCCGTACTTCGACCTCTCCTTCCAGCACTCCGCCCCCGGTGTGCTGCGGGCGATGCGCCGCTTCGGCGACACCGACCGCTTCCTGGAGCTTCTGGAGACCATCCGGAACAAGGCGCCGCAGGCCGGTGCGCGGTCGAACTTCATCGTGGGCTTCCCCGGGGAGACCGAGGCGGACCTCGCCGAGCTGGAACGCTTCCTCACGGGCGCGCGGCTCGACGCGATCGGCGTCTTCGGTTACTCCGACGAGGAGGGCACCGAGGCGGTCGGTTACGACAACAAGCTGGACGCCGACGTCATCGCGGAGCGGCTCGCGCACATCTCGCAGCTGGCCGAGGAGCTGACCTCGCAGCGTGCCGAGGAGCGGCTCGGGGAGTCCCTGCAGGTGCTGGTCGAGTCCGTCGACCCCACCGAGGACGAGCCGCGCGCGGTGGGGCGTGCTGCGCACCAGGCACCCGAAACGGACGGCCAGGTGCTCTTCACCGCACGCGAGGGTCTCGCGCCGGGCCGTATGGTCGAGGCAAAGGTGGTGGGCACCGAAGGAGTGGACCTGGTGGCCGAGTGTTCCGAGCTTGCGGAGGCGGCCAGATGACGGGAGTCCCGGCATCCGCGGCAGGCGGTTCCGGCGCGAAGCCGGTCCGCGGCGGCAAGCTGGGCGCTGCGGCCGTCAACCAGGCCAGCCTGTGGAACATCGCCAATATCCTCACCATGGCGCGGCTGCTGCTGGTGCCGGGTTTCGTTGTGCTGCTGCTCCACAACGGCGGCTACGACCCCGCCTGGCGGTCCTTCGCCTGGGCGGCGTTCGCCATCGCCATGATCACCGACCTCTTCGACGGTCATCTGGCACGTACGTACAACCTGGTCACCGACTTCGGGAAGATCGCCGACCCGATCGCCGACAAGGCGATCATGGGGGCCGCGCTGATCTGCCTGTCGTACCTCGGTGATCTGCCGTGGTGGGTCACCGGCCTGATCCTCTTCCGCGAGATCGGCATCACGCTGATGCGGTTCTGGGTGATCCGGCATGCGGTGATCCCGGCCAGTCGCGGCGGGAAGATGAAGACGTTGGCACAGGGGACGGCCGTCGGGATGTACGTCCTGGCGCTGACCGGCCCGCTCGCCACACTGCGCTTCTGGGTGATGGCGGTGGCCGTCGTGCTGACGGTCGTCACCGGACTCGACTACGTGCGTCAGGCCGTTGTGCTGCGGCGCCAGGGTCTGGCGGCCGAACGGGCCGCAGCGGCGGCTGCCGAGGCGTCCGAGGTCCGTGGCCCGGCGGAGGCCGAGCGGTGACTGCCGCGGCCCGCGTGCTGCAGCAGCTCGTACGGCGAGGGGAGACCCTTGCCGTCGCCGAGTCGCTGACCGGCGGCCTGGTTGCGGCGGAGCTCACTTCCGTACCCGGTGCCTCGCGCTCCTTCCGCGGGTCTGTGACGGCCTACGCGACGCCCCTGAAGCGGGATGTGCTGGCCGTGGACGGGGCCCTGCTGGCAGCGCGCGGAGCCGTGGATCCCGAGGTCGCCCGGCAGATGGCGATCGGTGTCCGACGGATTCTCGGTGCAGACTGGGGAGTGGCGACCACCGGCGTCGCGGGACCCGATGAACAGGACGGAAAGCCGGTCGGAACGGTTTACGTCGCCGTGGCGGGACCGGACGGCGCGGAGAAAGTGGTCGCGCTGCGGTTGAACGGTGACCGGGCGGACATCCGTAGAGAGAGCGTACGGAGCCTGCTCGAACTGCTCTCCGGAGAGCTCGACGACAATGCGAGCGCACAGGATACGGAACAGAACGGGGGGAATTGATGTTTGCAGCCCTGAGTGAACACGACATCGCTCCCCGCACGGCCGCAGCGCGAGGCGGTACGGTGGGGCGTGAAGGATGCGGCTACGCGGTCCGAGGAGGGAGCCACCGATGATTCTGCTCCGTCGCCTGCTTGGTGACGTGCTGCGTCGGCAGCGCCAGCGCCAAGGCCGTACTCTGCGCGAAGTCTCCTCGTCCGCCCGAGTCTCGCTCGGCTATCTCTCCGAGGTGGAGCGGGGGCAGAAGGAGGCATCCTCCGAGCTGCTCTCCGCCATTTGCGACGCGCTTGACGTACGGATGTCCGAGCTCATGCGTGAAGTGAGCGATGAGCTGTCGCTGGCTGAGCTGGCCGAGTCGGCAGCAGCCAGCGATCCGGTGCCAGTGCCGGTACGCCCAATGCTCAATTCCGTCTCCGTGACGTCGGTGGCAGGTGTGCCGACGGGAAGGGTGACGATCAAGGCACCCGCGGAAGCGGTGGATGTCGTCGCCGCCTGACCCGCGCGGTCCGGTGTGAACCAGAGCCCCGGCCAGCCCCTTCGCAGGGGTGGCCGGGGCCCTGGTGTGTGCGGACGCCGCCGTCAGGACTCGCGCGCCGTTCCGGATGCGTGCGCCGGTCAACGAAGCTTGTGTCCTCCGGACGCCCCGCATCCGGAGCACCGCTTCAGCTCAACGCACTGCGTAGAAGTAGCTGCCCTTCGACGACCGCACCGGAGGTTCTGGATGCGGCTCCGGTGGTCCCGGGCGAGACTGCAGAGAGGAACACCACGGTCACCGAGATCGCAGTGCCTGAGCGGTATCGGTTCCGGAGCGCTGTTCCATACGCAGCTCGGGCCGTGAACCTGCGGCAGCACGCCTGGACGAGCCAGACGGAGAGCGCGTAACGGTGTCCGCCCCGGACATGCGCGCCGGTACTGCGCCGGTACGCCCTCCCGCTGGGCGATCGGGCCGGACTAGGTTCGGCCGGAGGAGGCAGCCATGGTACGGAGATGGGTGCCCGCGCTCGCTCTCGGCGGCGTGTGGTGGTGGGCTGTGCTCCGGCTGATCCTTCAGCCGGAACATGCCGGGGTGGTCGAGGGCGCGGTGACGGCGGGCGGGTGGGGGCTCAGCCTCCTGCCCGTCCATGTGGCCGCGAGCGTCCGGCCCACGGGAACGCTCAGGGCCCGTGCGGAGGCGATCGGTGCCGCCACGGGCGCGTGGTGCATGGCAGGGGTGCGCGGTGTCGAGACGGCCTGGCGTACTACCAGGGCATGGCGACGCCACCGTTCGGACGGAGAATCTGACCCGTCATGAAGGCCGAAGCATCGGATGCGAGATGCAGGACCGTGTGGGCGACGTCCTCGGCCTCACCCACCCGGCCGAGCGGGGATATCCGTACCATCGTGCCCTCGGCCCGGTGCTGCTGCTCTGCGTCGTGGCGGGCGGTCATCGGCGTACGGATCCAGCCGGGGGCGACGGCGTTGACGCGGATGCCCTGAGGGCCCAGCTCGGTCGCCAGGGTCCTGGTCAACTGGACGACCGCCGCCTTGGCCGCGCTGTAGCAGAGCAGGCCCGGACTTGAGGCGTCGACCGCGCCCGAGGCCATGGTGACCATCGAGCCGGGTGCGCCGCGCGCGATCATGCTGCGGGCGACCTCCTGGCAGGCATACAGAACCCCCTTGAAATTGACGGCCATGACCCGGTCGAGGTCCTCGTCAGCCGTCTCCAGAACGCTGCTCGTATGCATGATTCCGGCGACGGCGGCCAGGATGCCGACCTCACCCGCAGTGGTGACCGCGCTCCTGAGCTGACGGCGGTCGGTGACATCGAGGGGATGGGCGTGGGCTTCGCCACCCGCCGCAGTGATCATTTCCCGGGTCTCCAGCAGGCCCTTCTCGTCGAGGTCCGCGCAGTGGACGGTGGCTCCCGCCTCCGCGAGCAGGACGGCACAGGCTCGGCCGATGCCGCCGGCCGCTCCGGTGATGAACGCGGATCGGCCGGTGAGGTCGTACGCGGTGAGAGGCATGTCCGGACCGTACGACTGGATCTGACGGTGCGTCAACTATGGTGTGGGGCCTGATTGGCAACGTGGGCACCAGTAGGCGGGGCGGGTGTTCTGCTCCGCCACGCGGATAGGGGTGCCGCAGCGCAGACAGGGGCGGTGTGTCCTGCCGTAGACCCAGAGACGCTCACGGGGGCCGTAGCCGTCGGGCTGCGCTCGGGTGGTCGTGCGGATCGTGCGGTTGCGGTTGGCTTCGAGGAGCTGCTTGGCCGTGGTGACCAGACGGGCGGCGGTGGAGGCGGGCAGCTCACCGACGGGGAGCCAGGGGGTGGCACGCGCGAGGAAGCAGAGCTCGGCCTTGTAGATGTTGCCGATACCGGCCAGGTTGCGCTGGTCGAGGAGGGCTTCGCCGAGGGGGCGGGCAGGGTCTGCCAGCAGGTTGCGCAGTGCGGTGTCGGGGTCCCAGCCGGGGCCCAGCAGATCGGGCCCGAGGTGGCCGACCGCCTTCTCCTCGTCGGCTGTGCGGAGGAGTTCGAGAACGGGGAGCCGGTAGCCGACCGCGGTGTGGTGGGCGGTGGAAAGGACTGCGCGGATCTGGTGGCCCGGGCCACCGCGCCAGCGCTCGCGCGGACTGTAGAGGCGCCAGGCGCCGTCCATCCCGAGATGGCTGTGCAGGGTGAGGCCGCCCTCGATCCGGGTGAGGAGATGCTTGCCGCGCGGGGTGACGCCGAGAACGGTCCGGCCCGTGAGGTCCGCGGTGGCGAAGCGGGGAACGCGCAGGTCGGAGTGGGTGAGGATCTGACCGGCCAGCGCGATGTGCAGCCGCTGAGCGGTCTGCAGGACGGTATCTCCTTCGGGCATACCTCCATGATGCGTGGTGCGGGGTGGGTATGCGGGCGGGTATCGGTGGATCTGTGCGGCGGTGCGCGGGCTGAGGTGCGGTGCGGGGTCACGCGCGCAGGCGGAGGCCTCTTGGGGTGGCGTGGAATCCGGCCGTCTCCAGCGTGCGGCCCAGCGGCGAGGTCAGGGACGAGGCGCCGTTGGTGCGCTCCACCGTGACCGTGCCGAGTGCCCCGGCGCGCGCTGCACCGGCCAGCGCCTCGGCCGCCGCCCGGAGCGCAGGGTCCTCCGGGTCGGCCGGCCAAGCGAGCAGCGTCTTGCCGCCGCGCTCCATGTACAGCGTCAGTTCGCCGTCGACCAGGACGACCAGGGCACCTGCCTTGCGCCCCGGTCTGTGTCCGGCGCCGTCCGGCGGTTCGGGCCAGGACAGGGCCGCGCCGTACGCATTGGCCGGGTCGGCGGCCGCGAGAACCATGGCGCGGGGCGCCGAGCCCGGTTCCGCACGGTCGCGGGCGGTGGAGACCGCACGGAGCCGGTCGACCGCGCCGTCCATCGCGAACTGGGCCGCCCCCAGACCCTCGACGACGTAGCCGCGGCGAGCCTGCCCGTTGTCCTCGAAGGCGGCAAGGATCCGATACGTCGCGGCAAAGCCGCCCTCGACGCCTTCGGCCTGGACTGCGCCACGGGTCACCACACCGTGCCGGTCGAGGAGGGTGCGGGCCAGGGCGTGGGCGCGGTGCGTGGGATCGGGCTCGGTTCCGGGCAGCAGGGACCAACGGCCCGAGACGGTGGGCGGACCGGTGCGAGATGCGGGGCGGGCCGTGGCGGTGAGCGAGCCGTAACGGCCGCGCGGGACGCTGCGCTTGGCGCGGTGGGCCGTCGATCCCGCCGTGCGTCCGGAGCCGAGAAGCGAGCGCAGCGGAGCCAGCGTGTCGTTGGTCAGCCGGCCGGACCAGGTCAGGTCCCAGAGGGCATCGGCGAGTTGGGGGTCGGTGCAGTCCGGGTGTGTGGTGGCGCGCACCTGATCGGCGATCTGCCGGAAGAACAGCCCGTATCCGCCGGTCAGTGCGGTGAGGACGGATTCGTGCAGCGCACTGAGTTCGAGAGGGTGCGGGGGCGGGAGGAGCAAGGGTGCGCTGTCGGCGAGATAGAGGGACAGCCAGCCGTCCTTGCCGGGAAGGGCACCCGCACCGGCCCAGATCACCTCGCCGGTGGTGGTGAGTTCGTCGAGCAGGGCCGGGGTGTATCCCGTGATGCGTCCGGGCAGGATCAGCTTTTCCAGCGCCGACGCGGGGACGGGAGCGCCCTGCAACTGCTCGATGGCGCGGGCCAGTCCGTCGATTCCTCGCAGGCTGTTGTTCCCGAGATGCTGCCACTGGGGAAGGAAGCCGGCGAGGACTGCGGGCGGGACCGGCTCCAGCTCCTGGCGCAGGGCGGCGAGCGAGCGGCGGCGGAGCCGGCGCAGCACCGTGGCGTCACACCACTCCTGGCCGATGCCCGCGGGGTGGAACTCGCCCTGCACAATCCGGCCCGAGGCGGCGAGCCGCTGCAGCGCGCCGTCCGTGACGGCGGTGCCGAGGCCGAAGCGGGCAGCCGCCTGGGTGGAGGTGAACGGGCCGTGCGTGCGGGCATAGCGGGCAAGGAGATCGCCGAGCGGGTCCTTCACCGGCTCGGTGAACGCCTCCGGGACGCCGACCGGGAGGGCCGTGCCCAGCGCGTCCCGCAGCCGGCCGGCGTCCTCGATCGCCGCCCAGTGGTCGGCTCCGCCGATCCGGACCCGGATGGCCCGGCGGGCCGAGGCCAGCTCCGCGGCCCAGGGCTGCTCGGCGCCGCGCTCAGCCAACTCGGCCTCGGTGAGCGGGCCGAGGACGCGCAGCAGATCGGCGACGCCTTCGATGTCCTTGATCCGGCGGTCCTCGGTGAGCCACTGGAGTTCCTGCTGCAGCTCGCCCAGTACCTCGGCGTCGAGCAGCTCGCGCAGTTCCGCCTGGCCGAGAAGCTCGGCGAGGAGATGGGAGTCCAGCGAGAGCGCGGCCGCCCGCCGCTCGGCCAGCGGCGAGTCGCCCTCGTACAGGAACTGCGCGACGTAACCGAAGAGGAGCGAGCGGGCGAAGGGCGAGGGCTCCTGGGTGGTCACCTCGACCAGACGGACGCGGCGCGCTTCGAGGTCGCCCATCAGTTCCACGAGCCCGGGAACGTCGAAGACGTCCTGAAGGCATTCGCGGACCGCTTCGAGAACGATCGGGAAGGAGCCGAACTCGGAGGCCACCTGGAGGAGCTGGGCGGCACGCTGGCGCTGCTGCCAGAGCGGGGTGCGCTTGCCGGGGCTGCGACGGGGGAGCAGCAGGGCGCGCGCCGCGCACTCGCGGAAGCGGGAGGCGAACAGGGCCGATCCGCCGACCTGGTCGGTGACGATCTGATTGATCTCGCCCTGGTCGAAGGCGACGTCCGCAGCGCCGACCGGAGCCTGGTCGTTGTCGTATGCCGCGGCCAACGGGGCAGCCGGTTCCCGGACCGGGTTCCCGGACGGATCGAAGGACGGATCGAAATCCAGGAGGTCCAGGCCCATCATGTCGGCGTCGGGGAGCCGCAGCACGATGCCGTCGTCGGCATGCATCACCTGGGCATCCATGCCGTACCGCTCGGCGAGGCGCGCGCTCAGAGCCAGCGCCCAGGGGGCGTGGACTTGCGCGCCGAAGGGGGAGTGCACGACGACCCGCCAGTCGCCCAGCTCGTCGCGGAAGCGCTCGACGAGGATGGTCCGGTCGTCGGGGACATGGCCGCAGGCGGCGCGCTGCTCGTCGATGTACGACAGGACGTTGTCGGCGGCCCAGGCGTCGAGACCGGCGGCGAGCAGCCGCGACCTGGCGTCCTCGGGCGACAGTCCGCCGATCTCGCGGAGGAACGTGCCCAGCGCGCGACCGAGCTCCAGCGGGCGGCCCAGCTGGTCGCCTTTCCAGAACGGCAGCCGTCCCGGAACGCCCGGGGCGGGCGACACCAGGACCCGGTCGCGGGTGATGTCCTCGATCCGCCAAGACGTGGTGCCCAGGGTGAAAACATCGCCGACCCGGGACTCGTACACCATCTCCTCGTCCAGCTCGCCGACCCGGCCGCCGCCCTTCTTGGGGTCGGCCCCGGCGAGGAAGACCCCGAAGAGCCCGCGGTCGGGGATCGTGCCACCGGAGGTCACGGCGAGCCGCTGGGCGCCGGGGCGGCCCGTGACAGTACCGGCGACGCGGTCCCACACCACGCGCGGACGCAGCTCGGCGAAGGCATCGGACGGATAGCGGCCCGCCAGCATGTCCAGCACGGCCGTGAACGCCGACTCCGGGAGCGAGGCGAAGGGGGCCGCGCGGCGGGTCACGGCCAGCAGGTCGTCCACCTGCCAGGTGTCCAGGGCTACCATGGCGACCAGCTGCTGGGCCAGCACGTCCAGAGGGTTCGACGGGATCCGGAGCGCCTCGATCGAGCCCGTGCGCATACGCTCGGTGACCACCGCAGACTGCACCAGGTCCCCCCGGTACTTCGGGAACACCACTCCGGCGGAGACCGCGCCGACCTGGTGGCCGGCCCGGCCGACCCGCTGCAGCCCGGAGGCGACCGACGGCGGCGACTCCACCTGGATCACCAGATCGACCGCGCCCATGTCGATGCCCAGCTCCAGGCTGGAGGTGGCGACCACGGCGGGCAGCCGACCCGCCTTGAGGTCCTCCTCGACCTGGGCGCGCTGCTCCTTGGAGACCGAACCGTGGTGGGCGCGGGCGAGCAGCGCGGGGGCGCCCTTCGCCGCACCGGACTCGGCCATGATCCCGGCGGGGGAGTGGGCCTCCGGCATCGTCTCGCCGGTTACCCGCTCGTACGCGATCTCGTTGAGCCGGTTGCACAACCGCTCCGCGAGACGGCGGGAGTTGGCGAAGACGATGGTGGAGCGGTGCGCCTGGACGAGATCGGCGATCCGCTCCTCGACATGGGGCCAGATCGACGGCTTGTCCGCCTGGCCCGCCTGGTCCGGGTCCGTGGCGGGAGATCCGCCGAGCTCGCCCAGATCCTCCACCGGCACGACCACCGACAGATCGAACTGCTTGGTGGACGGCGGCTGGACGATCTCCACCTTCCGCTGAGGGGAGAGGAACCGCGCCACCTCATCGACCGGACGGACCGTCGCCGACAGACCGATCCGCCGCGCGGGACGCGGCAGCAGCTCGTCGAGGCGCTCCAGCGATACGGCGAGATGGGCGCCCCGCTTCGTACCGGCGACGGCGTGCACCTCGTCCAGAATCACCGTCTCGATCCCCGACAGGGCCTCGCGCGCCGACGACGTCAGCATCAGGAACAGCGACTCGGGGGTGGTGATCACGATGTCCGGCGGGCGGGTCGCCATGGACCGGCGCTCAGCGGGCGGGGTGTCGCCCGACCGGATGCCCACCCGCACATCGGGCTCGGGCAGCCCGAGGCGCACCGATTCCTGGCGGATGCCGGTCAGCGGCGAGCGGAGGTTGCGCTCCACATCGACCGCGAGGGCCTTGAGCGGCGACACGTACAGCACGCGGCAGCGCTTCTTCGCCTCGGCGGGCGGCGGAACGGCTGCCAGCCGGTCCAGCGCGGCGAGAAACGCGGCGAGCGTCTTGCCCGATCCGGTGGGCGCGACGACCAGCACGTCCGAGCCCTCGCCGATCGCCCGCCAGGCGCCCTCCTGCGCGGACGTCGGTGCGCTGAAGGCACCCGCGAACCAGCTGCGGGTGGCGGGGGAGAACGCATCGAGAGCAGAGCCGACCATGTTCCCCATCGTGCACCCGACCACTGACAACGGACTGATGCCGGGGGGTGACAAGGGTCGGTACCCCAAGGTGACGAGGGCCGGTACCGGACGGTGAGGATGGCCGGTACCGGACGCTGACCACGGCCGGTACCTGCGAGAATTCCGGCTATGGCGGCACCATCGGTCCCAGGGCCGGCCCCGGATTCGGCCGCGGGGGAGTGGGCTCGGTACTGGCAGTACGCGGAACTGCCCGACCTCGATCTTCTGCGCGCCCGGTACGTCCGCCACACCTTCCCGCGCCACAGCCACGAGGGCTATGTCTTCGGCACCATCACCCGGGGCGTCGAGGACGTCGGGCTGCCCGGCGGCACCGTGCACGCGGGTCCCGGAACCGTCGTCATGATCAATCCGGAGGTGCCGCACACCGCCCGGGCCGGGGCCCCCGAGGGCTGGGTGTACGCCACGCTGTACCCGTCCGCGCAGGTGATCAACGACATCGCGGCCGATACGACGCGGCTGCGCGGCACGGTCGGCTTCGCCGAGACCAGCGTCCTGGACCCGGAGGCGGCCCGGCTCATCGGCGAGGTGCACCGGGCGGCAGAGGAGGGCAATGCGCTCGCCGCCGACAGCATGCTGCGGATCATGGTCGCGCGGCTGCTCAGCCGCCACGGCACCGTGCTGCCCGCCCGTGCTCCCCGGTCGGCCGGCGCCCAGGACGCGGAGCGGGCACGTGCGGTGCTGGAGAGCCGCATGGCCGAGCCGCCGACACTGGAGGCGTTGGCCGCCGAGCTCGGCACCAGCCCCTTCGCCCTGCTGCGTGCGTTCAAGAAGCAGTACGGGATGCCGCCGCACACCTGGCTCACCGATGCCCGGGTGCGGCGTGCACGGCGGATGCTCGACGCGGGCATCGCGCCGGCGGACGCGGCGGCAGGGGTCGGCTTCACCGATCAGCCGCACCTCAACCGTCATTTCACCCGGATCGTGGGGGTGCCGCCCGGCGCGTACCAGCGCGAACGCGCAAAAACGTACAAGACCGGTCCAGCTTCGTCCGCGTAGCGTTCCCGCCGTGCCAGAACAGACAGCATCCTCAAAGAGACTCGGCGAGACAGCCGAGACCGCCGTCGGCGAGGCGAAGCCGGACGCGGCCGTCATCCGCGACGCCCTCGGTGTCGGTATCGCGGTGGGCCTCTCGGGCTTCGCCTTCGGTGTCACCTCGGCGGGCTCCGGTCTCAGCCTGATCCAGACCTGCGCGCTCAGCCTCCTCGTCTTCACCGGCGCCTCGCAGTTCGCGCTGGTGGGCGCCCTTGCCGCAGGCGGAAACCCGTACACCGCCGCCGCCGGCGCGTTCTTCCTCGGCGTACGCAACGCCTTCTACGGTCTGCGGCTGTCACAGCTGCTCGCCCTCCCGCGCGCCGTGCGACCGCTCGCCGCCCACTGGGTCATCGACGAGACGACCGCGGTGACGCTGCCGCAGCCCACCCGGCGGGCCGCACGGATCGGCTTCACCGTCACCGGACTCACCCTGTACGTGCTGTGGAACCTGACTACGCTGCTGGGGGCGCTGGGCGCCGAGGCGCTCGGCGACACCGACACCTGGGGGCTGGACGCGGCAAGCCCCGCCGTCTTCCTCGCCCTGCTCGCTCCGATGCTGAAGAGCACCACGGAGCGCGTCACGGCCGCTCTCGCCGTCCTGCTCGCCCTGGGGGCGCTGCCCATGCTGCCCGCGGGCGTGCCCGTGCTGCTTGCCGCGCTTGCCGCACCCGCTGTCCTCTTCCTGATGGGACGCAGGAAGGCATCGGCCACGAACAGCCCGGCCAAGGACGCGACCACGACGGAGGACGCCCGATGAACGTATGGATAGCGATCGCCCTCACCGCCGCCGGCTGCTACCTCGCCAAGCTGCTGGGGCTGCTGGTCCCCGCGGGAGCACTGGAACGCCCACTCGTACAGCGTCTTGCCGCACTCCTGCCGGTGGCACTCCTGGCGGCCCTCACGGCGCAGCAGACCTTCGGGAACGGACAGCAGCTGGTGCTCGACGCCCGGGGTGCGGGGCTCGCCGCCGCCGCACTCGCCCTGGTGCTGCGCGCACCCTTCCTGGTGGTCGTGGGAGCTGCCGTCGTCGTCACGGCGGGGGTACGCGCGCTCGGATAGCCAACCTGACCGGACAGGCAGCGTGTGCGTCCGTCGCGCCCCGGTCCCAGCAGCCACCGGGTCGCTGCCCTGCTGCTCTGCCCCGCCCCGGGGATCGACGGCGCGTACGCCGCCCCAGGGCGACGGCGTCGGAAGCGAACCGCGCCGCCCGCTCTCAGTGGAGGCTGCGGCCGTAGGCCCGCAGCGTCAGCAGCGCCTTGAGCGTGACCAGGGGGCGGCCCTCCAGGGCGGTGCCCGGTGCCCACTGCCGCCAGTTCACCGGCCAGCCGCCGTCCGCCTGCTGCTCCGCCGCCAGATGGTCGAGCGAGCGTTCCAGCTCCTCGTCGGTGAACCAGCGGCGGGCGAGCGATTCGGGGGTGCGGGCGTAGTCGTACGGGAAATGCTGCTCGCCCGGTGCGTACCCGGCCGCCACCGGGTACTCCGCACGCCGCTCCGGATCCAGTACGGCCAGTCGCTGTTCCCGTACCAGCCGCCCGAGGCGGTCCGCCGCCGCCTCCGCCCGTGCCTGGTCCGGAGCGCCGTCGAGGAAGGCGACCGCGGCCTCGATCTCGTACGGATGCGACTTCTCCAGCGCGTCGACCGCCGCCCAGCAGAAATCGGTGGCCCGGAACAGCCAGGCGTGCCACACCGCGTTGCGGTGCAGCAGTCCGACGACGGGGCCGGTGGCCAGCAACTGGGCCGGAGGGTCGTCGACGATCGGGATGAACGGTGCGGCCGGATAGCCGCGCTGCGAGGGGAGAAGTGCGGGCAGCGCCCCCTGCTTGGTCGACACATCGGTCAGGAAGCGGCAGATCCGCTCCACCCGCAGGCCGCTGCAGCGCCCGATGGAGTCCAGAACGCTGAGCGCATGGGCCGTGTGCAGCGGCTGGCTGACAGGGCCCCGCAGATCCGGTTCGAGTGCGTGACCGTATCCGCCGTCCTCATTGAGATAGGCGGCGAGCGCGGTCTCCACCGCGTCCGCGCCCCCTCCCAGGAAGTGATGGGCGAACCGCCGCTGCTCGAGGACGCGGGCCGTGAGCCAGACGAACTGTTCGGCACGCTTGAGGGGGCTTGCTCCTGTTCCGGCCATGGACCGACCGTAGGCCGGTAAGCGCTCTCGACAATGCGTAGCCGCGCGGCTGCACTCTCAGGAGCGGGATACTGAAGTCATGCGGTTGACGATTTTCTGGGAACGGATGGCGGACCACTTCGGTGCGGGGTACGCCGACTCCTTTGCGCGCGACCATGTGATGGCCGAGCTCGGCGGGCGTACGGTGCACCAGGCGCTGGCCGACGGCTGGGAAGCGAAGGACGTCTGGCGCGGGGTCTGCACGGCGGTCGGCATCCCCGCCGACAGACGCTGACGCCGTGCCCACCCACCGCTGGACCTCAGCTGTTCCGGGGGCGGGCGGCCGGCTGCCACAGCCGTAGGCGAGACTGGATCCGTGGCACCGACAGACGAGACAGCCCAGACCCAGCCGCCCTTGACCCGGCCCGTCCCGCCGGCCGCGCCATCGACCCCGCCTTCCGGCAGCGGGTCGGCCCGAATGCCCCCCTGGCTGCCGCGTGCCATGGTTCTCGCCCTTGCGCTCTACGCCTGCTTCCGGCTCGGCAGTTGGGCGTTCGACCAGCTCATCGGGCTGTTGATCAATATCCTGATCGCCTTCTTCCTGGCGCTCGCCATAGAGCCTGCGGTGAGCCGGATGTCGGCGCGGGGTATGCGTCGCGGTCTGGCCACCTTCCTGGTCTTCCTCGTGGTGCTGATCGCCGTGGCCGGGTTCGTCGCGCTGCTCGGCTCGATGCTCGCGGGCCAGATCGTCGACATGGTCGAGGAGTTCCCCAAGTACCTCGACTCGGTGATCAACTGGATCAACCAGAATTTCCACACCGATCTCTCCCGGGTCGAGGTTCAGGACAGCCTGCTGCACTCCGACTGGCTGCAGAAGTACGTCCAGAACAGCGCGACCGGTGTGCTCGACGTCTCGACCACCGTGCTGAGCGGGCTCTTCCGGCTGCTGACGATCTTCCTGTTCTCGTTCTACTTCGCGGCCGACGGTCCCCGGCTGCGCCGCGCCCTGTGCTCCATGCTGCCGCCCGCCCGGCAGGCCGAAGTGCTGAGGGCCTGGGAGATCGCGGTCGACAAGACCGGCGGCTTTCTCTACTCGCGTGGACTGATGGCGCTCATCTCCGGGATCGCGCACTACATCCTGCTGGTGATCCTCGGTGTGCCGTACGCCCCGGCGCTCGCGGTCTGGGTCGGCCTCGTCTCGCAGTTCATTCCGACGATCGGTACGTATCTGGCGGGCGCCCTGCCGATGCTGATCGCGTTCACCGTCGACCCCTGGTACGCCCTGTGGGTGCTCGGATTCGTCGTGATCTACCAGCAGTTCGAGAACTATGGGCTGCAGCCCAAGCTCACCTCGAAAACCGTGGACATCCATCCGGCGGTCGCCTTCGGCTCGGTCATCGCCGGTACGGCTCTGCTGGGCGCCGTGGGCGCGCTCATCGCGATCCCGGCCGTCGCCACGCTGCAGGCATTCCTCGGCGCCTATGTGAAGCGCTACGACGTGACGGACGACCCACGGGTGCACGGACGGCATCTGTGGCGGCGCGGCGAGTCGGTGCTCCCACGGCTGCGGGGCGTGGCGACCCAGGCTCCGGGGGGCGACGGTGACACGGATGCCGAGCGGTCGAGCGTCCCGGATCCGCGGGCCTGAAACGACAACCGGACGGCAGGTGGCCCGGCAGGTTGCGTCGCGCGCGGTGCAGGAGCGCAGGTTGCGGGGCGTGGGGGTGCGGTCCGCGGGCGGGCTCAGCGACAGCCCGTCACGTCGGCCGACAGGCTCGCGTCCTGGACCTCGGGGACGTACCACCAGGCGTCGGGGCGCCTGCTGTTGAGGTCGGTGAAGCCGTGGGCCTGCGCCAACTGCCCGCTGGACAGAAACTGCCCGTTCCAGCATGCGACCTCCGGGTCCTGCGCGAGCGCGGCCACTGCCCGGCCGACGAATGCGGGACTCTCGGAGAGGGCGAAATGCGGCGCGTGTGCGATCGTGTCGCGCCGGTTCGCCTTGGCGACGCCGTCCGCGCTGTGATCGATGGTCTGCGGACGGTTCATCTCCGACTCATTTCCGACCGTTGGGTCCCGGTCGTCCGCCCGGTCACGTGGACAGTCGCTCCGAAACCGCTCCCAGCTGAACGGCGATGCCTCGGCCCGCACCGCGCGTGGCGCCGGCGACCAGGGCCGCCCTTTTTGCCGGCGATGTTCCCATATGGCCAGAATCCAGCATGAGATTGATCATGTTTTCTTGACTCCCTGAGCGTGTGATGCTAGCGCGCTACTCTGAGGGCGGGCCGGTCCGGTGCGGTGCGCTTGACACTGAAATCGAACATCCATTCTCATGGGATTCCGGCCGGGTTTTCCCGGGCCCGACCGTGGAGTTGTCCACAGGCCGGGAGGACGTCGAGGCCCATTGTCAGTGGCAGGGGTTAGCGTCTTTGACGTGAAGCGATCGACTCAAGCAAATCGGGTGGAACCCATGGCAGGAACCGACCGCGAGAAGGCGCTGGACGCCGCACTCGCACAGATTGAACGGCAATTCGGCAAGGGCGCGGTGATGCGCCTCGGTGAGCGGCCGAACGAGCCCATCGAGGTGATCCCCACCGGGTCGACCGCACTCGACGTCGCCCTCGGCGTCGGCGGACTGCCGCGCGGCCGTGTGGTGGAGGTCTACGGGCCGGAGTCCTCCGGCAAGACGACACTGACGCTGCACGCGGTGGCGAATGCGCAGCGGCTCGGCGGCTCGGTGGCCTTCATCGACGCGGAGCACGCCCTCGACCCCGAGTACGCGAAGAAGCTCGGCGTCGACATCGACAGCCTCATCCTGTCCCAGCCGGACAATGGTGAGCAGGCGCTCGAGATCGTGGACATGCTGGTCCGTTCGGGTGCTCTCGACCTGATCGTCATCGACTCCGTCGCGGCGCTCGTGCCGCGCGCGGAGATCGAGGGTGAGATGGGCGACTCGCACGTGGGTCTGCAGGCCCGTCTGATGAGCCAGGCGCTCCGCAAGATCACCAGCGCGCTCAACCAGTCCAAGACCACCGCGATCTTCATCAACCAGCTCCGCGAGAAGATCGGTGTGATGTTCGGCTCCCCGGAGACCACGACCGGTGGCCGGGCGCTGAAGTTCTACGCATCGGTGCGCCTTGACATCCGCCGCATCGAGACGCTGAAGGACGGCACCGACGCGGTCGGCAACCGCACCCGCGTCAAGGTCGTCAAGAACAAGGTCGCGCCGCCGTTCAAGCAGGCCGAGTTCGACATCCTCTACGGCCAGGGCATCAGCCGCGAGGGTGGTCTGATCGACATGGGCGTGGAGCACGGCTTCGTGCGCAAGGCGGGCGCCTGGTACACGTACGAGGGTGACCAGCTCGGCCAGGGCAAGGAGAACGCCCGTAACTTCCTCAAGGACAACCCCGACCTCGCCAACGAGATCGAGAAGAAGATTCTCGAAAAGCTGGGCATCGGTGTCAGGGCGGACGCGGCTCTGGGCGTCGAGCCCGGTGCGGACGCGGCGGGCGGCGCTGCGGCTCCGGCCGACGGCGCGAAGTCGGTGCCCGCTTCGGCCGGCAAGGCCAAGCCGGCCAAGGCTGCGGCGGTCAAGAGCTAGACCGTGACGCGTCGTACGGAGTGGCCGGACAGCGCTGTCGGCGCCCGTCCCGGCCCAGGAGCCGCCGGGCGCACGGCCGATTCCGCGTCCGAGTCCGCATACGGGCCGGAGGCCGGTCCCGGTCACGGAACCGGCTCGGGCGGGCGATTCGGCGAGGGGGCGGACAGTCGTGCCCGCTCCCGCTCCAGGAACAGCGGCTCCCCTGCCTCGTCGAGGGCCGGGGAGGGGGAGCCGCGAGACCCGGTCGAGCAGGCGCGCAATATTTGTCTGCGGCTGCTCACCGGGACCCCGCGCACCCGCAAGCAGCTTGCGGATGCGTTGCGTAAACGGGAGATCCCGGACGAGGCAGCCGAAGAGGTGCTGTCGCGTTTCGAGGACGTCGGGCTGATCGACGACGCGGCGTTCGCGGACGCTTGGGTGGAGTCCCGGCACCACGGCCGGGGGCTGGCCCGCCGCGCTCTCGTCCGGGAGCTGCGGACCAAGGGGGTGGACTCGGCGGTGATCGACGAGGCCGTCGGGCAGCTCGACTCCGAGCAGGAGGAGGAGACGGCCCGCGAACTCGTCGCGCGCAAACTCCGCTCCACTCGCGGACTGGACCGCGACAAGCGGCTGCGTCGCCTTGCGGGCATGCTCGCGCGCAAGGGGTACGGGGAGGGGATGGCCCTGCGTGTGGTGCGCCAGGCACTCGAAGCAGAGGGCGAGGACACGGAAGGCCTGGACGAGCCGTTCTGACGGCGTTGCTATCGGGATGTGCAGGGCTGCTTACGCAGGGGGCATGTACGCAGCAGATGTACACGGCGCGAGCGTTGGGCGCAGTGGGCGTGCCCGGTGGCAGTATGCACGCCGGGGGTTGCTGCGGGTCGGGGGAGGCGCGGCGGTCACTGTCCGGCATGTGAGGCGCGGCGGATGGTGGCGTCCAGCAGGGCCACAGCATCCGCCGCGGTGCGGCCCGGGTGCCGGTTCCAGGGGCCGATCAGGTCGGTCCAGCCCTGCGAGCGAAGCTCGGCGACGATCCAGGCGCCGGCCCGGTCCACGGTGCCGAGGGAGCCGTAGCCCAGGCGGTGTGCGGTGAGGAGAGCGCCGCAGACGCATCGGGCGCCGCGGGCGTTCCGCAGCCGGTACGGGGCGTTCTGCCATCCCCACTCAATCAGGATCTGCCGCGCGTAGGCGAGGTGGGTGGAGGGCCGCAGTTCGGGTTGCCCGATGCGGCGCCAGCTGTGGAACCGATCGGGGAGGATCGCGCCGAGGCGCCCGGGGAGGGGGCGCTCGCGTGGGGCGGCCGGGGGCACGGAGCGGACCGAGTCGGCGATCAGCTGATCGACGGTCACGGACAGCAGATCGTGCCAGTCGGCCGGATGCCGGTCCGCCGGGTGTGGCACGGAGCCGGGTGAGGCGGAACGCACCGGTTCGGGGACGGTGATGTCCCAGCCCGTGACGATCTGCTGCCAGGCCTCCGTGTCGTGGAGGCGGGCGGCCTGACGGTCGAGCTGGTCGGGGGTGAGGGCGGTGGTCGGCATCTGTGTGGCATCTCCGTCATATCGGTTCCTTGTATGAGGTGAATGTCTGCCTTGTGGTGAATGTGCTCCACCGGAGTGAGCCATTCGGGTGCGTGTCGGGTCGGATCCTGGTCGGTCCCGGGTCGGTCTTGGGTCGGTTCCGGAGCGGTTCCGGGGGAAGGCGGGACAGCGGCTGCCGGGGGAAAACCCCCGCACGAAGACGCCGACGTGCTCCAGTGCACAGGTACCTGTGCACAGAGCACTGTGTGACGCATGGCAGAGAAGTCCGGTGGCACCGACATCACAGAGCTGGCCGCTCTCCGAGCGCTCGCACAGCCGAGGCGGCAGCAGATCCTTCAGCACCTCACCCTGCACGGTCCCGCGACGTCCGCGATCCTTGCCCGCGCCCTCGGGCTGAACACCGGGGCCACCAGCTACCACCTGCGCGAACTGGCCAGGTACGGCTTCGTGGAGGACATCCCGGCCGAGGAGCCGGACGGGCGTCGGGCGAGGTGGTGGCGGGCCGTTCCCGGCGACCGGCGCTTCCCGCCCCGGTCCCGCCAGAGCCCCGAGGTACGGCTCGCCATGGACGAGCTGAACCGCCATGCATACGCCGCCGACCTCGCCCTCTTCGATCAGCTTCAGCGCGACGGCGGTGAACGGGGCGAGTGGGCCGACGCGTTCCCGTACTCGCGCGGCACCATCCGGCTCACGCTCCCCGAACTCCGCGCGTTCTTCGAGGAGTACATCGCCCTCATGAACCGCTACAAGCGGTCCGATGCCGACACTCCGCCGGGCGCCCGCACGGTCCACACCCGGCTGCTCGCCTTCCCGGCCCCGCCCCTTGCGGCCGACAACCTCACGAGAGAGACGGACGCATCATGATGCTGCGCTACGCATTGCAGACGATCCGAGACCGCAAGGGCGGGTTCCTCGGCGCCCTGCTGGCCCTGATGTGCGCCGCTGCCCTTGTCACCGCCTGCGGCACGCTCCTGGAGACCGGCCTGCGCGGACGGATCGCGACCGAGCGCTATGCCGCCGCTCCGCTCATCGTCTCCGCCGACCAGAATGTCCACCGGACCACCGTCAAGCACAAGGGCAACGGGAAGACGAAGGTCAAGCACAAGGCGAAACCCGTCGCTGAGCGTGCCTGGCTCCCCGCGGCCACCGCGGACCGGATCCGGAACATGGACGGCGTACGCAAGGTGGTCCCCGAACTCACCTTCCTCGCCGTGCCCGTTGCCCAGTCCGCCGGCAAGCCTGCCGGCAAGACCACTCCATCTTCCACGCCTTCCTACGGACACTCCTGGGCCTCCGCTTCTCTCACGCCCTTCGCTCTCACCGCAGGCCGTTCCCCCGTCTCCGCCGACGACGTGGTGATCGACCGCGGTCTCGCCGAGCGGACCGGCCTGAAGCCCGGAGACCGGCTCACCGTGCAGTCCACCGGCGCTCCCCGCCCGTACCGCATCAGCGGTGTCGCGGCCCCGGCCCACCGCGGCGACCTCCGGCAGCAGACCTCCCTCTTCTTCTCCGGCGCCGAGGCTGCCCGCCTTTCCGCCCGTCCCGGCCAGGTCACCGCCCTCGGTGTGGTGCCCGCGCCGGGCACGGACCTCGACCGGCTGAAGCAGCAGGTGGAGCAGGCGCTCAGGGGCACCACCGCGCAGGTGTCCACAGGCGACGACCGCGGCCCCGTCGAGTTCCTGGATGCCGCGGGCGCCCGGATCAAGCTCGTTTCCATGGGCGGTGCGATGGGTGGCACCTCACTCCTCGTCGCGATCCTCGTGGTCGTCGGCACCTTTGCGCTCTCCATCCAGCAGCGCCACCGTGAACTGGCCCTGCTGCGCGCCATCGCCGCCACACCGCGCCAGGTCCGCCGTCTTCTTGGCCGTGAGGCGCTGGCCGTCGGGGCCGTGGCCGGTGTGCTCGGATCGCTCGCCGGACTGCCGCTCGCCGGCTGGCTCCACAGTCGATTCATCGATATGGGTGCGATCCCGCCGTCGCTGGAGCGCACCACGGGCGTCTTCCCGGTTTTCGCCGCCCTCGCCGTCACGCTCCTCGGCGCCTGGGCAGCCGCCAGGATCTCCGGCCGCAGGATCGCCCGTATCCGCCCCGGCGAGGCCATGGCCGAGTCCACGGTCGAGCGCGAGCGCCCGGCCACGGTCCGGATCGCCGCAGGTCTGGTGCTGCTCGCGGGCGGCGGAGCGCTCGTCGCCGTACTCGGCAGCCTGCGCACCGAGGCGGCCTCGACCCCCGTCACCTTTCTGGCCGTCGTGGTGCTGGCCACGGCCGTGTCGCTGCTCGGACCGCTGCTCGTCAAGGTGACGGCGACACTGCTCGAGGGCCCGCTCCGGCTGACCGGTTCCGGGGGCACTCTCGCCACCGCGAACATCCGTGGAAACTCGATCCGGATGGCCGCCGTCGTCACCCCGCTCACCCTGCTCATCGCGATGACCTGCACGGTTCTCTTCGTCCAGCCGACCCTCGGTGACGCCGCCCGCGCCCAGGCCCGCGAAGGAACCCGTGCCACCTGGGTCCTCTCCTCCCAGGGGCCCGGGGTCCCGTCCGCCGCAGCCGAGACCGTGCGCAGGACACAGGGTGTGACGGCCGCCACCGAGGTCGTACGGACCACGGTCAGGGTCGGCCTCGAGAAGTTCACGGCTCAGGGCGTCACCCAGGCCGGTCTCACCCACACCTGGGACCCCGAGGTGACCAGCGGCTCGCTCGCCGGTTTCGCCGCCCGTCCCGATACCGCCGCGATCAGTGAACTCGCCGCCGAACAGCTGGGGCTGCACGCCGGCAGTGAGCTGACTGTGCACCTCGGCGACGGCACACCCACCACCCTCACGGTCGCCGCGGTCTACACCCGCGGCCTCGGTTTCGGCGATCTGACCCTGCCCCACGACCTGATCGCCCGTCACATGGACAACCCCCTCGCCGCCACGGTCCTGGTCGCGGGAGACAGCGACCGCAGCCGGCTCGTTGCCGCTGTGCGGAAGTTCCCCGGCATCGCCGTGCTCGCCCCTGCCACCGCCGACCGGCTCCAGGCGGACCGGCAGCAGCAGAACGCAGAGGTCAACTATCTGGCCATGGGCCTGGTTCTCGCCTTCACCGCGATCGCGGTCGTCAACACCCTCGCCATGTCGGTGTCCGAGCGGATCCGGGAGTTCGCCATGCTCCGGCTGGCCGGTGCCACTCGCCGCCAGGTCCTGCGGATGCTCCGCATCGAAGCCCTGTCGGTTCTGCTGATCGCCGCCGTCCTCGGCACCGGCATCGCTCTCGCCGTGCTGACCGCCTTCAGCATCGGCATGACCGACAGTGCGGCGCCCACCGTCCTGCCGTCGGTGTACGCGACAGTGGTGGGCGCAGCCGCACTGCTGGCACTCGTCGCCTCGACGCTGCCCGGCCGACTGGCACTCAAGGTCAGCCCGGTGGAGGTGGCGACGTCCAAGCAGTGACACCGCGGGCCGGTGGCGGGCGGAACAGCCCAGGGAGCAGCGCGGCCGGGCCCGCCACCGGTCAGGCGCCGACCGGCAGCCCCGCCGCCCGCCACGCCTGGAACCCGCCGATCAGATCGGTCGCCCGGCGCAGCCCCAACTGCCTCAGGGACGCGACCGCGAGACTCGACGCGTACCCCTCATTGCAGACCACCACCACCCGCAGATCGTGGCTGACCGCCTCCGGCGCGCGATGGCTGCCCTGCGGGTCGAGCCGCCACTCCAGCTCGTTGCGCTCGACGACCAGCGCCCCCGGAATCAGCCCGTCCCGCTCGCGCAGCGCCGCGTAGCGTATGTCCACCAGCAGGGCGCCGTCCGCTGCGGCGGCGATCGCCTCGTGCGGACCGATGCGGTCGTATCCGGCCCGAACCCGCTCCAGCAGTTCGTCGATCCCTACCCGCTCCGCACCGTTGTCGCGCTCGTCGCTCACTGCCAGTCCTCCGGGCGTTCGATCTGCTCAAGACGGAGTAGCGCACCGGTACGGCTGTAGCGCCGGATCTGCGGCAGCGGCGGATAGTACGCGTGGACCGAGACCGCATGCTCGGTGCCGGATTCGTTCAGCACCTCGTGCACATGGTGCCGGCCGAATGCCCTGCCCCGGCCGGTCGCCAACTGCCGGGACCGGTCGACGCCTTCGGCCAGTTCGAGGGTTTTCCAGCCGTCGGCGGGCAGCCTGGCCGCGAGCGAATGCTCCGTGAGCGTGCCGGCCGCGGCGGTGAAAGCGCCGATCGAGTCGGCGTGGTCGTGCCAGCCGGTGCCGGTGCGCGGCGGCCAGCCGATCAGCCAGGCCTCGCTGCCGCCGGGTCCGTCGAGCCGGATCCAGGTGCGGCCCTCGGGATCGAGGGGGAGCGAGGCGATCAGACCGGGGTCCGCCGCCGTACGACGGACGAAGTCGAGCAGTTCCGCAGCCGTGGGATCAGCACCGGAGTCCGGGCCGGAAGAAGGCGTGCGTACAGAAGGCGGGGGAGAGGCAGACACAGGGACCGTCCTGAGAGTTCGCGCGTGATGCCCGGCGTGCGGCAGAGCGCACGCCGCGGCAGGGAGAGGCGGTTCAGCAGGACGGGTGACACACACAGCCCGCATAGCGGACGAGGTCCATATGGACCCTCCGCCACAGGCGCACATCGGTGTCGGTCACATTTCGGAGTACACCATGTGCTGCCCGTGGGGGTCAATTGATGTCTGCGGTCTGGTCGGAGTGTACGGAGGCACGTGGCGCGCCGCCGCGCACCGCCTCCGCCGCAGCGAAAAGTTCCGCGGGCCGGACCCCGCCGAACGATGCCACCAGATGTCCGTCCGGCCTGATCAGCAGCACGGTATGGGCCGGGGCACCCGGGTAGGCCTCGGCAACCAGCAGTTCCCCCGTCACCGGCAGGGCGTCGACCGACTCGACGAGCCGGGGCATCACCCCCGCGGTCAACCAGTGGCGCCGGTCCCACACCCCGGTCCCCGGAGCGACCAGCACGACCAGCAGACGGCCTCGCCCCAGCCGCTCGCGCAGCCGTACGGTCGTGCCGTCGGGCGCCGTCACCCGTACATCGTCGACCGGCGCGCCCGGGGGCGTGCCCACTGACGTGTGCGCCTCGGCGTACGCAGGCGCAAGGGGGGAGTGCGAGTACGAGGGGGGCGCACCCAGTGGGCCGCACCCCAGGTGACCGTCGGCGAGCAGTGAATCGTGCCCCCGTGCGCTCCCGGGGACGATGCTCCGTAGCCCTCCGCCGCCCCGCAGTATCGGCAGCGACTGGTCCGCCGCGCGCAGACGGGAGGCGACCGCGGCCCGGCGCTCCGCCTGGTAGCTGTCGAGCAGCACGTCGGAGGCGCCGTGATGCCAGGCCTGCGCCAGCTTCCAGGCCAGGTTCTCGGCGTCCCGCAGCCCTTCGTCGAGTCCCTGCGTACCGAGTGCACCGAGCAGATGGGCGGCGTCCCCGGCAAGGAAGGCCCGCTGGACCCGCCAGCGCCTGGCCAGTCGGTGATGCAGCGTGTACACGCCCGTGTCCAGCAGTTCGTACGGCGGGGTCTCGCCGCCGCACCAGCCCGCGAGAGTGTCCCGCACCCGGGTGATCAACGCGTCGGGGGTGACGAGCTCGCCGCGTGGCGGGAGCAGCCAGTCCAGCCGCCACGCACCGTCCGGCAGCGGGCGCGCGGTGACCTCGGCACCCCCGGTGCGCCACGGCGGCAGCCGGTGCAGCACGGCCTTGCCCGGCCAGGGCAGTTCGGTGCGCAGTGCGGCGACGGCGTGCCGCTCCACTGCTGTGCGCCCCGGGAACCGGACGTCCAGGAGCTTGCGGACGGTGGATCTGGCGCCGTCGCAGCCGACCAGGTAACTCCCGCGCCACCAGGTCGAATCGGGTTCCCTGGTGTGCACCGTGACCCCGGCCGGATCCTGCTCCAGGGTGTCGATCCGGCTGAGCGGCGCCATATGTACCAGCTCCTGCCCGGCGACCGCGGCCCGCAGCCCGCGCATCAGGGCGTGCTGGGGCAGATGGAGCGGGGCCGGGAGCGGATCACCGTACGGGGAGTCCTCGCCGAGGCGCAGTTCGCGGACCAACTGCTTGCGACGCATGGAGCGCCAGCCCGTCCAGCGGGCACCCTCGTTCCGGAGCGCCTTGCACCCGAGCCGCTCCACCAGGGCCGCGGTGTCCTCGCGCAGCACCACCGTCCGGGCGGGACGGGTCTCGTCCCTCCCCGGATCCTCGTCGAGGACGACGGAGGGAACGCCCTGCGCGGCGAGGGCGAGCGACAGCGTCAGGCCGACGGGCCCGGCGCCGACGACAATCACCGGGTCCACGGCGCGACTCCCTGGGCCCGTGCGGTCGGAGGAGTGGAAGCGGAAGCGGGGGCTCGGTCGGCGGTCACAGAACGTATGCAACCCACTGCCGGTGCTTGCGTCAAGTGACAACCGGGCGCGGCGAGGGGCGCCGGTGCATGCACCGGCGCCCCTGCGCACAGATTGCCGACGAACCGTCAGACGGCGCGTCCGTCATCGACAATGAGCGCCGGCGCACCGATGGTCTCCAGACCGCCGCCAGGTGCGGCACCGGCCACGGCGCCCGTGCTCTTCTTGCCGCGCCGCAGCCTTCTCTCCAGCCAGCTCGCGAACGAGGTGAGCGCGAAGTTCACCACGACGTAGAGCACGGCGACGATCGTGAAGCACGCGATGGTGTTCGCACCGTAGTTCGCGCTCATCGGACGCACCGAGGCCAGCAGCTCGGGGAAGGTCAGCACCGCGCCGCCGAGGGCGGTGTCCTTCACGATGACGACGATCTGGCTGACGATCGCGGGCAGCATGGCCGTCACCGACTGCGGAAGCAGCACGTACAGCATGGTCTGGCTCTTGCGCATGCCGATCGCCTTGGCCGCGTCCGTCTGTCCGTTGGGCAGGGACTGGATCCCGGCCCGAACGATCTCGGCGAGCACCGAGGCGTTGTACAGCACCAGACCCGTGACCACGGCGTACAGGGGGCGGGACTCGCTGCTGATGGTCGTGTACTCGGAGTACGCCGCGTTCGCGGTGATCATCAGGATCAGCACCGGGATGGCGCGGAAGAACTCCACGACGACGCCGGCCGGCATCCGCACCCACCGGTGGTCCGAGAGCCGGCCGATACCGAACAGGGCACCCAGCGGCAGCGCGATGACCAGGGCGAAAGCAGCTGCCTTCAGGGTGTTCTGCAGGCCCGGCCAGATGTAGGTCTGCCAGGGCTGGGAGCTGGTGAAGAACGGCTTCCACTTGATCCAGTCGAGCTGGTGCTTGGAGGCCAGACTGTCGTAGACCCACCACACGGCGGCAGCGGCGACGAGCAGGAACAGGACCGTGTAGACGATGTTGCGCTGCTTGGCGCGCGGCCCCTGGGCGTCATAGAGGACGGAAGTCATCGCTTCACCGCCACCTTCTTGCTCACCCAGCCGAGGATCAGGCCGGTCGGGAGGGTCAGACAGATGAATCCGAACGCAAAGACCGCGGAGATCAGGATCAGCTGCGCTTCGGCCTCGATCATGCCCTTCATCAGGTAGGCGGCCTCGGCCACACCGATGGCGGCGGCGACCGTGGTGTTCTTCGTGAGCGCGATCAGCACATTGGCCAGCGGGTTGACGACCGAGCGGAAGGCCTGCGGGAGGATGATCAGCCGCAGTACCTGGGTGAAGCTCAGTCCGAGGGCGCGGGCCGCCTCCGCCTGGCCGACCGGCACGGTGTTGATGCCCGACCGGAGCGCCTCACAGACGAACGCGGAGGTGTAGGCGATCAGCGCGAGCACCGCGAGCCGGAAGTTGATGTCCTTGAAATCGCTGGCCCCGAGGCTGATGTTGAGCGTCTGGAAGAGACCCAGCGACGAGAAGACGATGATGACGGTCAGCGGAACGTTCCGGACGACGTTCACATAGGCGGTGGCGAAACCGCGCATCAGGGGGACCGGGCTGACCTTCATGCCGGCCAGCAGCGTTCCCCATATGAGGGAGCCGAGGGCGGAGTAGACGGCGAGCTGCACCGTCACCCAGAAAGCCCCCAACAGGTCGTAACCTTCAAGAAAGTCGAACACGATCTCCCGCGCTTCCGCGTGTAGGAGGGCATGGCGCGCCGCCGTTCACGGACGGCGCGCCGGGTCAGCCCTGCTTCACTTGACGATGTTGCCGATCTTCGGGGCCTGCTCGTTCTTGTAGTTCGCCGGACCGAAGTTGGCCTTCACCGCCTTGTCCCAGGAACCGTCCGAGACCATCTTGGTGAGCGCGTCGTTGATCTTCTTCTTGAGGTCGGCGTCGCCCTTCTTCAGGCCGATGCCGTAGTTCTCGTTGCTCATCTTGAAGCCGGCCAGCTTGAACTTCCCCTGGAAGTCCTTCTGCGAGGCGAAACCGGCCAGGATGCTGTCGTCGGTGGTCAGTGCGTCGACAGCCTTGTTCTCCAGGCCGGTGAGGCACTCGGAGTAGCCGCCGTACTCCTGCAGCTGAGCCTTGGGGGCCAGCTTGTCGTGGACGTTCTGCGCCGAGGTCGAGCCGGTGACCGAGCACAGCTTCTTGCTGTTCAGGTCGGCCGGGGACTTGAACGAGTCGTCGTCCGCACGGACCAGGATGTCCTGGTGCGCCAGCAGGTACGGGCCCGCGAAGTCGACCTTCTGCAGACGCTCGTCGTTGATCGAGTAGGAGGCAGCGATGAACTTGACGTCCCCGCGCTCGATCGCCGTCTCGCGGTCGGCGCTCTTGGTCTCCTTGAAGGTGATGTCCTTGGCGTCGTAACCAAGTTCCTTGGCGATGTACGTGGCGACGTCGACGTCGAAGCCGGTGTACTTGCCGTCAGGCGTCTTCAGACCGATACCGGGCTGGTCGATCTTGATGCCGATGGTGATCTTCTTGCCGCCGCCCGCCGAGTCGCCACCCTTGTCGTCGGAGGAGCCACAGGCGGTGGCGGTGAGGGCGAGCGCGAGCACGGCGGCCGATGCGGCGGTGACCTTACGAAGCTGCATGGTGAACTTCCCTAGAGTTGAAGCGATGACGTGATGAGAGTGAACAGCTGATCCGGAAATCAGTGGTGCAGGATCTTCGAGAGGAAGTCCTTGGCCCGGTCACTGCGCGGGTTGCTGAAGAACTGGTCGGGCGTCGCCTCTTCGACGATCTTCCCGTCCGCCATGAAGACGACACGGTTGGCCGCCGAGCGCGCGAAGCCCATCTCGTGGGTGACGACGACCATGGTCATGCCGTCCCGGGCGAGCTGCTGCATGACTTCCAGCACCTCATTGATCATCTCCGGGTCGAGCGCGGACGTCGGCTCGTCGAAGAGCATGACCTTGGGGTCCATCGCCAACGCCCGCGCGATGGCCACGCGTTGCTGCTGGCCTCCGGAGAGCTGCGAGGGGTACTTGTCGGCCTGCGTCGCCACGCCCACCCGGTCGAGCAGCGAACGGGCCTTCTCCTCGGCGGCCGTCTTGTCCGCCTTGCGGACCTTGAGCTGCCCCAGCATCACGTTCTCGAGCACCGTCTTGTGCGCGAAGAGATTGAACGACTGGAAGACCATGCCGACATCGGCACGCAGCCTGGCCAGCTCCTTGCCCTCCTGGGGCAACGGCTTGCCGTCGATCGATATCGCGCCCGAGTCGATCGTCTCCAAGCGGTTGATCGTGCGGCACAGCGTGGACTTTCCGGACCCGGAAGGCCCGATCACGACCACGACCTCGCCGCGCGCGATGGTCAGGTCGATGTCCTGGAGCACATGCAGCGCGCCGAAGTGCTTGTTGACGTTGCTCAGTACGACAAGGTCGTTCGCCGTGGGTACGGCATCCTCGGCGGCCTTGCTCACTGAAACTCCGCTCATCGGCTTCTTGCTCCGTCCTCCTCGGTTGGAAAGGACCCTAGTGACGGAGTGCGACCACCGTCATCACATCTGAGCGGAAATTGAGCATAACGATCCGGCGGCAACCGGACACTCCGCGTGAACGGGACGGTGGGAGGGGTACCGGGGGCGTACCGGGTGCATAACGGAAACCCTGATGTAACAGGAAGGGCCTTGACTGGCGTACTGGTCATCGGAGTGGATGCCCTGGTACGTGATGACGTGAAACGCCTCGGTACGGGGAAGTGCCGGGAAGATGGACAGGCGCCGGGGAGTGCGGGAAGACCGCGCCCCGAAACAACAGCGGAGAGGAAGGGGGGCCATGAGACTGCTGCTCGTCGAGGACGACAACCATGTGGCGGCCGCCCTGTCCGCGGTGCTCGCCCGGCACGGTTTCCAGGTCGTGCACGCGCGCAGCGGCGACGAGGCCCTGAAGGCCCTGCTGCCGGCGGACACGGAGCCCTTCGGCGTCGTGCTCCTCGACCTCGGGCTGCCCGACCAGGACGGTTACGAGGTCTGCGGGAAGATCCGCAAGCGCTGTTCCATTCCCGTGATCATGGTGACCGCGCGGGCCGATGTCCGGTCGAGGATCCATGGTCTGAACCTCGGGGCGGACGACTACGTGGTCAAGCCGTACGACACCGGTGAACTCCTCGCGCGTATCCACGCGGTCAGCAGGCGCAACTCGGCCGGCGAGGACACGGTGCCGACGCCCGTCGCGGAGCTGCGCCTGGGGCATGTCCACATCGAGCTGCCGACCCGCAGGGTCAGTGTCGACGGCGCCGAAGTTCAGCTCACCCGCAAGGAGTTCGATCTGCTCGCACTCCTCGCCCAGCGCCCCGGCGTGGTGTTCCGCCGGGAGCAGATCATCAGCGAGGTGTGGCGCACGAGTTGGGAGGGAACGGGACGCACGCTCGAAGTGCATGTCGCGTCCCTGCGTTCCAAACTGCGGCTGCCCGCACTGATCGAGACCGTGCGCGGGGTCGGCTACCGCCTCGTCGCCCCGTCCGCGTAAAGGCGTACGGCCCCGGTGCGTACCCGTCTCCTCCCCCTGCTCATCATCCTCATGGCAGCCGTGCTGCTCGCGCTCGGCTTTCCGTTGGCCGTCAGCGTGGCCGCCGCCCAGCAGCAGGGCGTCGTGATCGATCGCATCGACGACACGGCGCGCTTCGCCGCACTGGCCCAGTTCGTCACGGAACCGACCGGGAGCAACGACGAACGGCGCCGCGTGCTCCAGTCGGAGCTGGAGACGTACGACTCGGTGTACGGAATCCGGGCCGGCGTCTTCTACCGCGACGACACCGCCATGGCGAAGGCACCGGCCGACTGGCAGCTCCCTGTCGAGGGGGCGGGCCGCGAGGCGTTCAGGGAGGCGCTCCTCGGGCGCCGCAGTCATGATCCGCCGCAGGTCTGGCCCTGGCAGCGCGGCCGGGTCGTCGTCGCCTCGCCCGTCGTACGGGACGGCGATGTGGTCGCCGTCGTCGTCCTCGACTCGCCCACCGGTGGGATGCGCACCCACACGCTGCGCGGCTGGCTGTTGATCGCAGCCGGCGAAGTGGTCGCGATGCTGGTGGCCGTCGGTGCCGCGATCCGGCTCACCGGCTGGGTCCTGCTGCCCGTCCAGACCCTGGACGCGGCGACCCACGACATCGCCAGCGGCCGGATGCGGTCCCGGGTGGCGGCATCGGGAGGTCCGCCGGAGCTCAGACGCCTGGCCCGTTCGTTCAACGAGATGGCCGACAACGTCGAGGAAGTGCTGGAGCAGCAGCGCGCTTTCGTCGCCGACGCTTCGCACCAACTGCGCAACCCTCTCGCCGCGCTGCTGCTGCGCATCGAACTCCTCGCCCTTGAACTCCCCGAGGGGAACGAGGAGATCGCCTCCGTCCGCACGGAGGGAAAGCGCCTCGGGCAGGTCCTGGACGACCTGCTGGACCTGGCGCTGGCCGAGCATGCCGCGGCCGACCTCCAGCTCACCGACATCGGCGCGCTCACCGCGGAACGGGTGGCTTCCTGGCGCCCGTTCGCGGAGGAGAACGGTGTACGGCTGACAGCCGACGGGGCGTCCGCCGTGACAGCCTGGGCGGACCCCATCGCGCTCTCCAGCGCCCTCGACGCCGTCATCGACAACGCGTGCAAGTTCACCCCCGCCGGTGAAGAGGTCCGTGTCACCGTCGCCGCCGGCCGCGACACCGTCACCGTGGCCGTCGCCGACCGCGGCCCGGGGCTGACCCATGAGGAGCTGGAGCGGATCGGCGACCGGTTCTGGCGCAGCGCCCAGCACCAGAACGTGCAGGGGTCCGGTCTCGGGCTATCCATCTCCCACGCACTGCTTGCCGCGGGCGGCGGCTCTCTCTCCTACGCCCCGCACGAGCCGCACGGACTGCGGGTGACGGTGGCGGTTCCGCGCAACGGTCCGAGCGACTGACTCCGGTACCGGGTGCCACGACGGCGCGCCCCGCCGGAGTGCTTCAGGGCTTGACGGACCGGTAGTAGCGTCTGGCCCCGTCGTGCAGCTGCAGCGGATCGGTGTAGATCGCTGTCCGCAGGTCCACCAACTGCGCCGCATGCACCTCGCTTCCGATGCGGTCCCGGCTGTCGATCACCGTCCGGGTGAACGCCTCGGTCATCGCCGGATCGGTGCGGTCCGTGGTGACCAGAACGTTGGCGACGGCCACCGTCGTGATGGGCGATCCCTGCTGGGCGCTGCGGTACGCGTCGGCGGGCATCACGGCCGAGCGGTAGTAGCGAGTGGGGCCGCCACCGGCCCGCAGCCGCTTGATCAGCGATGCCTCCAGGGGTACGAGCCTGATCGGGAAGCGGTCCGACAGCTCCTGCACAGCGGTGGTAGGCAGCCCGCCGGACCAGAAGAAGGCATCGATAAGACCGTTCTGCAACTGCGTCGGCATCGTGTCGATCCCGGCCGGGACCGGAGTGATGCCGTGCGTCGGATCAAGACCCGCGGCGGTCATCAGCCGGTCGGCGACCAGCCGCACGCCCGAACCCTCCTGCCCCACCCCGACCCGCTTGCCGGCGAGATCCGAGACCGTCTGCACGTCCGAGTCCCAGGGCACCACCAGCTGGATGTAGTCGTCGTACAGCCGGACACAGCCGCGCAGCCGGTCGGCCCCTGCCTTGCCGTCCCGCAGATACGTGGCGAGGGCATCGGTCGTGGCGATGGTGAAGTCGGCCTTCCCGGTCGCCACCCGCTCGATGTTCTGCTGGGAGCCCTCGCTGGTCTGCAGCCGAATCGAGACCTTGGGCAGGTCCTTGGCGAGGGCTCCCTCGAGGCGCTCGCCGTAGCGCTGGTAGACCCCGCTGCGTACCCCTGTGCTGAAGGTCAGAGATCCGCTCGGCGGCGGATCCCCGAGCGGCAGCACCCACCACAGCATCAGCCCGAGAACGACGGCAACGACGGCGCCCCCCTGAAGGGTGCGTCGGCGGCCGATACGGGACAGTGCGTGGAGCATGGCGCGATCCTGCCAGTTCACTCCTCGTGATGGCCAGGGCCGGTCCTGTGGAAGAGAGGCCCTGGGTGTCCGTACGACCTCGTACCCTGGTGGACGAGATGAGCGAGGTAGAGGGTTTGAAAACGTACGAGGTGCGCACCTACGGGTGCCAGATGAACGTCCACGACTCCGAGCGGCTGTCGGGGCTGCTGGAGGGCGCGGGGTACGTACGTGCGCCCGAGGGCGCCGACGGTGACGCCGATGTCGTCGTCTTCAACACCTGCGCGGTGCGGGAGAACGCGGACAACAAGCTCTACGGCAATCTCGGCCGGCTTGCCCCGATGAAGACGAAGCGGCCCGGGATGCAGATCGCGGTCGGCGGCTGTCTGGCGCAGAAGGACCGCGACACGATCGTCCAGCGGGCCCCATGGGTCGACGTCGTCTTCGGAACGCACAACATCGGCAAGCTCCCGGTGCTTCTGGAGCGCGCCCGTATTCAGGAGGAGGCGCAGATCGAGATCGCCGAATCCCTGGAGGCCTTCCCCTCCACCCTCCCCACCCGCCGCGAGTCCGCCTACGCCGCGTGGGTCTCCATCTCCGTCGGCTGCAACAACACCTGCACCTTCTGCATCGTCCCGGCGCTGCGCGGCAAGGAGAAGGACCGCCGCACCGGCGACATTTTGGCCGAGATCGAGGCGCTGGTCGCCGAGGGAGTCTCCGAGATCACCCTGCTCGGCCAGAACGTGAACGCGTACGGCTCCGACATCGGCGACCGCGAGGCCTTCTCCAAGCTGCTGCGCGCCTGCGGGAAGATCGAGGGCCTGGAGCGGGTCCGCTTCACCTCGCCGCACCCCCGCGACTTCACCGACGACGTGATCGCGGCGATGGCCGAGACGCCGAACGTCATGCCGCAGCTGCACATGCCGATGCAGTCGGGTTCGGACACGATCCTGAAGGCGATGCGGCGCTCGTACCGGCAGGAGCGGTTCCTCGGCATCATCGAGAAGGTGCGCGCCGCGATGCCGGACGCCGCCATCTCCACCGACATCATCGTGGGCTTCCCCGGCGAGACGGAGGAGGACTTCGAGCAGACCATGCACGCGGTCCGTCAGGCGCGCTTTGCCAACGCCTTCACCTTCCAGTACTCCAAGCGCCCCGGAACCCCGGCTGCCGACATGGAGGGGCAGATCCCGAAGGAGGTTGTCCAGGAGCGGTACATGCGCCTGGCCGCCCTCCAGGAGGAGATCTCCTGGGACGAGAACAAGAAGCAGGTCGGCCGCACCCTGGAGATCATGGTCGCTGAGGGCGAGGGCCGTAAGGACGGCGCCACACACCGTCTCTCCGGCCGTGCTCCCGACAACCGCCTGGTCCATTTCACCAAGCCGGACGAGGAGGTGCGCCCCGGCGATGTGGTGACGGTCGAGATCACCTACGCCGCCCCGCACCACCTGCTCGCCGAGGGCGCGCCGCTCGGTGTGAGGCGAACCCGGTCCGGGGACGCCTGGGAGAAGCGCACCGTCGCCGAGGCCACCAAGCCGGCCGGAGTGATGCTCGGGCTGCCCGGCATCGGCGCCCCGGCGCCGTTGCCGCCCGCGGCGGCTCCCGGCTGCGGGTGCGACTGACCTCGTAGGGGAAGGGGCACGGACCCGCGGCCGGAACGGACGGGGAAACGGCGGGAATCGGCTGACGCAGTACGCTGCCCAGCATGCTTGTCGCCGCAGCTGTCTGCCCCTGTCCGCCCGTGCTGGTACCCGAGGTCGCCGCAGGAGCCGCGCCAGAGCTCCTGGCCGCGAGGACCGCGTGCATCGATGCCCTGGGCGTGCTCGCCGCGGCCCGCCCCGACCTGCTGATCGTGATCGGGCCCGCGGATCCCGATGGCCGCGGGCCGCATCCCGAGGGGGCCCCGGGATCCTTCAAGGGCTTCGGCGTCGATCTCGACGTCCGGCTCGGGCTCGGAGGAGACCCGGGCGCTGCGGCGGTGCGCCCGCTTCCGCCGTCCCTCTCCGTCGCCGCGTGGCTGCTTGCCCGTGCGAAGTGGGCGGACGCGCCGATCGAGGGCCTGGGCGTGGGGGAGTCGCTCGAAGCCGGGCGCTGCGCGAGCACCGGACGGGAGCTGGCGGCCAGGGCCCACCGCGTGGCCATGCTGGTGATGGGGGACGGCAGTGCCTGCCGCACAGTCAAGGCCCCCGGCTATCTGGACGAGCGCGCCCTCTCGTTCGACATGGAGGTGTCACGGGCCCTGGGCGCCGCGGACCTCGCCGTGCTGAGTGCGCTGGACGAGTCACTGGCGTACGAACTGAAGGCGGCGGGCCGGGCGCCGTGGCAGGTGCTGGCGGGTGCGGCGGAAGGGGCCGGGCTGAGCGGGCGGCTGCTCTACGAGGACGCTCCGTACGGCGTCGGATACATGGTCGCCACCTGGTCCTGAGGCCGGATCCGGCTGCTCTCGGACCGGGTCGGAGGGTTCCGGGCCGGGCACGCACGTGACGGCCGCGGAGCGATGCCGCTCCACGGCCGTCCACGGTGATCAGGTCGAGGTGCCGAGGTCAGGAAGCCGGTGGCGGCGTACCGGCCTCGCCCATGTGGGACAGACGGTCAATGGCATGCTTGGCCTTCTGCGAGCCGGAATCGATCTTGTCGCTGTACTTGCCCTTTGTCTTTTGATCGACCGTCCGTGCTGCCTTGTCGATCCCATGGTCGATCTTGTCCCCATGCTTCTGCGCGAGGTCGCCGACCTTGCCCTTCGCCGGACTCAGCTTGGCCTTCAGACTGTCCATGAAGCCCATCGGACACCTTCCCTGCTGGGGGACTATGTGTGGGCGTTGTCTCCGGCCGCGTTGTCCGCCGCTTCGTCGGCCGACTGCTGCTTCGGGATTTCCACGCCCTCGGAGGACTCCGACCCGGTGGATGTCACCGACTCGTCCACCGTCGCCCCGGACGCCGACGCGGCGACCTCGGACGCCTCGTCCGCCGGTGCTGCGGCTTCCTCGGCCGACGTCTCGACCGCCCCGGAGGACGAACGGCGAAACCATGAAAAAACGCCCATATTTTCTCCATATTTTACTCGTGTGATCGACATTCCGCGCCGCCTGGAGCGGCCCATTGCGCCACTCGGGCTCTCGTCCGTCAGCCCTCGTCGGGCCTACGGCCATCCGGCCGCCTGGCGGGCGGGGGTCGGTCCGAACCGGCGCGCGACACCTCGGAACAGCAAACGACTCCGGCTCCGTGCCGTCACGTAGCCCATTCGGGGAGAGGGCTGGACATTTGCGAGACTGGGGCAGTGAGTAGTCCATCTCCCGCACCGCGGGTCATCGCCGTCGTCGGTCCCACTGCAGCCGGAAAGTCCGATCTGGGGGTATTCCTGGCCCAGCAGCTCGGTGGCGAAGTGGTCAACGCCGACTCCATGCAGCTCTACCGGGGGATGGATATCGGCACCGCGAAGCTGACGCTCGCCGAGCGCGGGTCCGTACCCCACCGACTGCTGGACATCTGGGACGTCACCGAGACGGCCAGCGTCGCCGAGTACCAGCGGCTGGCCCGAGCCGAGATCGACCGGCTGCTCGCCGAGGGCCGGACCCCGGTTCTGGTCGGCGGCTCGGGGCTGTACGTGAAGGGTGCGATCGACGCACTGGAATTCCCCGGCACGGACCCCGGGGTACGCGCCAGGCTGGAACAGGAACTGGCGGAGCACGGTTCAGGGGCGTTGCACGGCCGGCTGGCCGCCGCCGACCCCGAGGCGGGCCGGGCCATCCTGCCGAGCAACGGCCGCCGCATCGTCCGGGCCCTCGAAGTCATCGAGATCACCGGGAAGCCCTTCACGGCCAACCTCCCGGGTAACGAAGCGGTCTACGACGCGGTCCAGATCGGCGTCGACGTGGCCCGCCCCGAACTCGACGAACGCATCGCCCTCCGGGTCGACCGGATGTGGGAGGCAGGGCTCGTGGACGAGGTGCGCACACTGGAGGCCCGCGGTCTGCGTGAGGGGCGCACCGCCTCCCGTGCGCTCGGCTACCAGCAGGTGCTCGGCGCACTGGCCAAGGAGTGCACGGAGGACGAGGCGCGCGCCGAGACGATCCGTGCCACCAAACGCTTCGCGCGCCGTCAGGACTCCTGGTTCCGCCGCGACCCCCGCGTCCACTGGCTGAGCGGCGCCGAGGAGCACCGCGGGGAACTCCCGCACCGGGCGCTGGCGTTGGTCGAACGAGCGGTTACAGCCTGATCACGTGATGGCATCGGGAAGCCCTGCCCGTCATTAAGGCGACCGGGAGCGTGCCATCATCGAGCATCGATCGACCAGTGGAGTCCGAGTTGGGAGGGCGCGTGGCGATGGAGGCCGGCCCTCGCGACACAGAACAAGACGCACCGGACACGCAGCACGAGGCGGGACGCCTGAGCCCTGATGGGCCCGATGAGCCCCAGGTGACCCCTGAGGTCGAGGTCGAACTGCGGCCCGCGCGCCGTCTGAGGATCTGGCAGCTCGCTCCGATCGTCATGCTTGCCGCGGTCGGTTCTCTGATGTTCGCCTTCCCGCTCGCCTTCGAGTTCGGCGACGGGGGTGCGGTCGTCGCCATGCTCGGTCTGCTGATCAGCTGCTGCGCCGCGGGCTGGGGGATGATGGCCGCCCGCCGTGTCGGCCACACCTGGCCGGGCCTGCCGGCCCGGGGCTCGGGGGAGCGCCCCGACTGGCGGGTGATCGCCCTGTACGTGGCCGTGTGCGGCGCACTGGTCGCGCTGGCCATCTGGCGCGTGGCGCGACTGCGCTGAGTCCGGGCTCGCATCCCCCGTCATCTGTCCACAGCCGCGCCCGTCCATCGTTCGGCCCGGCTTCGTCCGCTCTCGGCGCGGCCTCGTACAGTTGCCCTGTGAGCACCTCGGAGATCCCCTTCCTCAAGGGTCACGGCACCGAGAACGACTTCGTGATCGTTCCCGACCCGGACAACGCCGTCGACCTGCCCGCATCCGTCGTCGCCCGGCTCTGCGACCGACGGGCCGGTATCGGCGGTGACGGGCTGCTGCACGTCGTGCGGTCCGCCGCACACCCCGAGGCGCGGACCATGGCGGCCGACGCCGAGTGGTTCATGGACTACCGCAATGCCGACGGCTCGATCGCCGAGATGTGCGGCAACGGCGTGCGGGTCTTCGCCCACTATCTGCAACGCGCCGGACTTGTCGAGGAGGGCGACCTCGCGGTCGCGACCCGCGGCGGCGTGAAGAAGGTCCACCTCGCCAAGGGCGGCGACATCACGGTCTCCATGGGGCGCGCCCAGCTCCCCGAGGACGGCGTCACGGTCACCGTGGACGGCCGCAGCTGGGACGCCCGCAACGTGAACATGGGCAACCCGCACGCGGTGGCCTTCGTCGACGACCTGGCACACGCGGGCAAGCTGTTCTCCGTACCGCCGTTCAGCCCTGCCGCCGTCTACCCCGACGGCGTCAACATCGAGTTCGTCGTGGACCGCGGACCGCGCCATGTGGCGATGCGGGTCCACGAACGCGGTTCCGGCGAGACCCGCTCCTGTGGCACCGGCGCCTGCGCCGTGGCCGTCGCCGCCGCCCGCAGGGACGGCGCGGACCCCGCCGAGACCGGCACCCCGGTCACGTACACCGTCGATCTGCCGGGTGGCACCCTCGTGATCACCGAGCGGCCGGACGGCGAGATCGAGATGACCGGAGCCGCTGTCATCGTCGCCGAGGGCAAGATCGATCCGGCCTGGCTCGAAACGGTGACCGGCTAGAGCTTCGCTCGAATGGGTGATCCGTTTCACGCTGAGCGAGAGCGGCACTCCGCCACGTGGTGGGGTCGGTAGCATCAAGCACCGGCCCGGAGGCGCGTCCGCACTTCCCCACCGCCGGTCGACGTTTGCCGGAGGTGCCCCCATGAGCGCAGAGGCCACCAACCCAGGTGCTCCCATCCGCAGACGAGGCCGTCCCCGGATCGATCTCCGTCGGCTCGGCCGCGTCGCCGTGCTCGGACCGGTCTCCCGTGACCGGCTGCCCGACGCGATCGGCCACGTCGCCGAGGCCCACCGGGCCCACTACCCGGACGCCGACCTCAGCGTCCTCCGCAAGGCCTACGTCCTGGCAGAGTCCTCCCACCGGGGGCAGATGCGCAAGAGCGGCGAGCCCTACATCACGCATCCGCTCGCGGTCACGCTGATCCTCGCCGAGCTCGGGGCCGAGACCACGACACTGACTGCTTCGCTGCTCCACGACACGGTCGAGGACACCGAGGTGACCCTCGATCAGGTGCGGGAACAATTCGGCGACGAGGTCTGCTATCTCGTCGACGGCGTCACCAAACTGGAGAAGGTCGACTACGGGGCGGCCGCCGAACCCGAAACGTTCCGCAAGATGCTGGTCGCCACCGGGGACGACGTCCGGGTCATGTCGATCAAGCTCGCCGACCGGCTGCACAACATGCGCACCCTCGGCGTGATGCGCCCGGAGAAACAGGCGAGGATCGCCAGGGTCACCCGTGACGTGCTGATCCCGCTCGCCGAACGGCTCGGGGTGCAGGCACTCAAGACCGAGCTGGAGGATCTTGTCTTCGCGATCCTCCATCCCGAGGAGTACGCGCACACCCGGGCACTGATCGCCGCGTCCTCGGCACCGGAATCCGGCTCCCCGGGCGCCACCGACGACCCCCTCTCCGCCATCGCGGAGAACGTCAGAACCGTGCTGCGGGACGCCGACATCCCCGCAGAAGTCCTCATCAGGCCCCGCCATTACGTCTCCGTGCACCGTGTCAGGATCAAACGCGGAGAGCTGCGCGGCACCGACTTCGGGCGGCTGCTCGTGCTCGTCGGCGAGGACGCCGACTGCTATGCCGTCCTCGGCGAGCTCCACACCTGCTTCACCCCCGTGATCTCCGAGTTCAAGGACTTCATCGCGGCTCCCAAGTTCAACCTGTACCAGTCGCTGCACACCGCTGTCGTGGGCGCTGAGGGCGCGGTCGCGGAAGTCCTCATCCGGACCCATCGGATGCACAAGGTCGCCGAGGCGGGCGTGATCGCCCTCGGCAACCCCTACACCGCGGACGGCACCTCCACGCTGCCGCAGGCCGAACCCGCGGACGGCGAGCGCGCCGACCCGACCCGGCCCGGCTGGCTCTCCCGGCTCCTCGCCTGGCAGCAGTCCGCGCCCGACCCGGACACCTTCTGGACCACCCTCCGAGCCGACCTCGCCGAGGACCGGGAGATCACGGTCTTCCGCACCGATGGCGGCACGCTCGGACTCCCCGCCGGCGCCAGTTGCGTCGACGCCGCCTACGCGCAGTACGGCGACGAGGCCCACAGCTGTATCGGGGCCCGGGTCAACGGCCGGCTCGCCACGCTCTCCACCGTGCTCAGCGACGGGGACACCGTGCAGCTGCTGCTCGCCGAGGACACCGCCTCCGGCCCCTCACCGGACTGGCTCGACCACGCCCGTACGCCCGCCGCGCGCATCGCCATCACCGGGTGGCTCGACGTCCACCCGGAGGGTGCCCCGGGGACGTACGGCAGCCAGCCCGCGGGCCGCAGGCCCGAGCTGCAGCCGGCGTACCTGTCGGACGCCGGAGCCAACCGGGCCGCACGCCGCGCGGCGACCGCCGTCGTGGGCATGTCGGACGCCACCGTACGGCTCGCAGGCTGCTGCACCCCCGTACCGCCCGACGACGTCACCGGATTCACCGTGCGCGGCGGCGTCGTCACCGTGCACCGGCGAGAGTGTCCCGGGGTGGCCCGGATGCAGGCAGCGGGCCGGACGCCCGTCACGGTGGGCTGGGGCGACGCGGCGGAGTGCCGGGTCACCCTGGTTGCCGAGTCCTTCGGCCGGCCAGGGCTGCTCGCCGATCTCACCGAGGCCATCGCGTCGGCGGACGCGGCGATCATCTCCGCCACCGTGGAACCGCCCAGCGAACAACGTGTTCGGCACACCTACACCCTGCAGCTCCCGGACGCCGCCGGACTGCCCGCACTGATGCGCTCGATGCGGGACGTACCGGGGGTGTACGACGTGAACCGGGCCCAGCACCCGGCCGCCGCCGTCTGAACCAGTCCTTCGCGGCGCCCAGCTGTCCCGGCGACCTCGTTCGAGTGGCGTGGCGCGTGCCGCGCCCGTCCCCGTACGGGTCGCTGATAGCCGTAGTCCATGCCGTTCATCCCCCGCCGCCTGCGGGCCGCCCTGCTGGCCACTGCATCGGCCACCCTCGTTGCCGCCACCCTGCCCTCACCCGTGCCGCTCGGTATCGGAGATTCACTCTTCCCCACCCTCGGCAACCCGGGGTACGACGTCCTCTCGTACGACATCGGATTCACCTACCACGGCAGCAACAGCGAACCCCTGGACGCCGTCACCACGATCGACGCGCGGACCACCGAGCCGCTGGACCGGATCAACCTCGACTTCACCCGCGGCACTGTCCGTTCTGTCGTGGTCAACGGCCTGCACGCCGACTTCGCCGTCACGGGCGAGGACCTTGTCGTCGAACCCCCCGGCACGCTGCCCGCCGGAGCACCACTCCGGATCACCGTCCGGCACACCAGCGACCCCAGCGGCGACCAGGACAGCGGCGGCTGGCTGCGCACCTCTGACGGCCTGGCCATGGCCAACCAGGCCGACGCCGCGCACCGGGTCTTCCCCAGCAATGACCACCCCGCCGACAAGGCCTACTTCACCTTCCGGGTGACCGCCCCCAAGGACCTGACGGTGGTGGCCAACGGCCTGCCCGCCGGCACGGTGCGGCACGGCGCCTCGACCACCTGGACGTACCGGACCGAGCACCCCATGGCCACCGAACTGGCCCAGGTCTCCATCGGGCACTCGACCGTCCGGAAGCGGACCGGGCCGCACGGACTGCCGGTTCGTGATGTGGTGCCGGCCGCGGACGCCGCCCGCCTGGAGCCCTGGCTCAAGAAGACGCCCGGACAGCTGGAATGGATGGAGCGCCAGGTCGGCCGGTACCCCTTCGAGACGTACGGACTGCTGGTCGCCGACACGGAGACCGGTTTCGAGCTGGAGACCCAGACACTCACACTTTTCGAACGGACCCTGTTCACCAACACGGCATATCCCCAGTGGTACGTCGACTCGATCATGGTCCATGAGTTGGCCCACCACTGGTTCGGCGACAGCGTCTCCCCGCAGACCTGGTCCGATCTCTGGCTCAGCGAAGGACATGCCAGCTGGTACGAGGCCCGCTACGCGGAGGAGCACGCCAAGAAGTCGCTGGAGAACCGGATGCGCGACGCCTACACCCGGTCCGACAGCTGGCGCGCAGTCGGAGGCCCGCCCGCCCGTCCCGCCGCGCCCTCGCCGGGACAGAAGATCAGCCTTTTCCGGCCCGTGGTGTACGACGGCAGCGCGCTGATCCTTTACGCGCTGCGACAGGAGATCGGAAAGAGCGCCTTCGACCGGCTGGAACGCCGCTGGGTGAGTACGTACCGTGACTCCGCCGCGACCACGGCGGACTTCGTCCGGTTGGCGTCAGAGATTGCGGGACGCGACCTGACCGCATTCTTCGACGGCTGGCTGTACGGCGAGAAGACCCCGCCGATGCCCGGGCACCCGGACTGGCACAGCACGCAGCCCGCCGGACACCGGTAAATCCGGGTGACGGGGCCATCCGGGCCGTGCCACTATCGACGGGTCGCCGCGGCAGCCGGACCGGAGATTCTCCCGAGCGGGAATCATCCGGACAGGTCACGCGTTGTGACTGACGTAACGGACTTCCATCGACGTAAGGATCCAATGACCTCCTCTTCTTCCCTTCCACAGGACGCGCAGAATGCGCAGAGTGCCACGGAGAACGTCACCGAGAGCCTCACCGAAAGCCTTCGGGCCAACGCCCTGATGGAAGAGGACGTCGCCTGGAGCCACGAGATCGACGGCGAGCGGGACGGCGAGCAGTTCGACCGCTCCGAGCGCGCGGCACTGCGGCGTGTGGCGGGCCTCTCCACAGAGCTTGAGGACGTCACCGAGGTCGAGTACCGACAGCTGCGCCTGGAGCGTGTGGTGCTGGTCGGCGTCTGGACCTCGGGGACCGTGCAGGACGCCGAGAACTCCCTCGCGGAGCTGGCGGCGCTGGCCGAGACGGCGGGTGCTCAGGTGCTGGATGCCGTCTTCCAGCGGCGCGACAAGCCCGACCCGGCCACCTACATCGGCTCGGGCAAGGCGCTGGAGCTGCGTGACATCGTCCTCGAATCAGGAGCCGACACCGTCGTCTGCGACGGTGAGCTCAGCCCCGGCCAGCTGATCCATCTGGAAGACGTCGTCAAGGTCAAGGTGGTCGACAGGACCGCCCTGATCCTCGACATCTTCGCCCAGCACGCCAAGTCCCGAGAGGGCAAGGCACAGGTCTCGCTGGCACAGATGCAGTACATGCTGCCGCGCCTGCGCGGTTGGGGACAGTCGCTCTCCCGTCAGATGGGCGGCGGCGGTTCCAGCGGCGGTGGCGGCATGGCCACCCGTGGTCCCGGTGAGACCAAGATCGAAACGGACCGGCGCCGGATCCGCGAGAAGATGGCGAAGATGCGCCGGGAGATCGCGGAGATGAAGACCGGCCGCGAGATCAAGCGGCAGGAGCGCAAGCGCAACAAGGTGCCCTCGGTCGCCATCGCCGGTTACACCAACGCAGGCAAGTCGTCGCTGCTCAACCGGCTGACCGGGGCGGGCGTCCTGGTGGAGAACGCACTCTTCGCCACGCTCGACCCGACCGTGCGCCGGGCCGAGACGCCGAGCGGCCGGATCTACACCCTGGCCGACACCGTCGGGTTCGTTCGGCATCTGCCGCACCACCTCGTCGAGGCGTTCCGCTCCACCATGGAGGAGGTCGGCGAGTCCGACCTGATCCTGCACGTCGTGGACGGCTCGCATCCGGTTCCCGAGGAGCAGCTCGCCGCGGTGCGCGAAGTGATCCGCGAAGTGGGTGCGCTGGACGTGCCCGAGGTCGTGGTGATCAACAAGGCGGATGCGACCGACCCGCTGGTCCTCCAGCGTCTGCTGCGGAACGAGAAGTACGCCATTGCCGTCTCGGCGCGGACCGGGGCCGGAATCGACGAGCTGCTCGCGCTCATCGATGCCGAACTGCCCCGGCCTTCGGTCGAGATCGAGGCACTCGTCCCGTACACGCACGGCGGGCTCATCTCCCGGGCGCACGCCGACGGCGAAGTGATCTCCGAGGAACACACCTCGGAGGGCACTCTCCTCAAGGCGCGGGTGCACGAGGAACTGGCCGCGGAACTCGCGCCGTTCGTGCCTGTGGCGCACTGACAGCAGGACACAGTACAGACCGAAGGCCCGCTCCCTTGTGAGGGAGCGGGCCTTCGGGCGTGAACCGGACCGTGACTACTGGCCGACGAACTTGTCGCTCATCATGGTGAAGATCTCCTGCGCGCCCTGGCCCAGATGGGGTCCTGCGAGCCAGCCCGAAGTCACCGGGCCGATGGAGGTGTTGGAGACCAGCGCCAGCTTGCCGTCGGAGCCCTCACTGAACCAGCCGCCACCGGAGGAACCGCCGGTCATGGTGCAGCCGATGCGGTACATCGTCGGGGTGCCGGGGCTGATGGAGAGCCGGCCGGGACGGTCGATGCACTTGTGCATGATCAGACCGTCGTACGGGGCGGCGGCGGGGTAGCCCCAGGCGCCCATGGCGCTGATCTGCGAGATCTCGGGGGCGTCGAAGTTGACGGGCAGGGCGTTGCCCACGGTCTCCTCAAGCGACTTGGTGCCGTTCTGCGGTTTCACGTGCAGCACGGAGTAGTCGTACGGAGCGCCCTCGCCACCGGTGGGGCCGCCATGGGTGATCCACTCACCGGAGGTCGTGACCCAGTCGGCCCAGAACGCGCCGTACGGGGCGATCTCCTCGGGCCGGGCGTTCTCCAGCGCGGCGGCGGACTTGCCCTTGTCGTTGTAGGCGGGCACGAAGACGATGTTGCGGTACCAGCCGCCCTTCGAACCGGCGTGGACACAGTGTCCGGCCGTCCACACCAGGTTGGACCTGCCCGGGTTCTTCGGGTCCTTGACGACCGTGCCCGAGCAGACCATGGACCCCTCGGGGGAGTCGAAGAACACCTTGCCGACCGGGGCGGCGTGCTCGTGGTACGGCAGTTCCTCGGGCTCTGCCTTGACCGGCGCGGGCTCCGGGTCCGTGACGCCCTGGTCGCCGGAGAAGTCACTGGCCGCCGTTGTCTTCGCCGGGTCCTTGGCGGACTTCATCCGCTCGGGCTTCCACAGCCCGTCGATCACCGGGTTGACGAAGTCCTTGGCCTCACGCAGCCACTTGTCCTTGTCCCAGTTCTTCCACTCGCCGTTCCTCCACTTCTCCGGGTCGACGCCGTGCTTCTTGAGCGTCTCGGCCAGATCGGCGGATATGCCGCCGCCGGTGTCGTTGCCACCGGCGGATTCGGCGGCGGGCTTACCGTCCGCCTTGTCCTCGCTCGGACCACATGCTGTGGCCGTCAGCGAGAGAGCGGCGACGAGGCCGGTCGCGACGAGCAGTGGTCGTATGGATCGCATGGAAAACTTCCCCCTGAATACTCAGAAAATGCCATGAACGCGTCATGCAGGTGCCGGGATCAGTGGCCATCCCGAGATGCGGGCCCACCCTATGACGGTCCGGCGCATGCGCTCCGCCATCGAGGCGCCGGCGCATAAGGGGGCCCCGACGGACTACTGTCGCGCCGATGGCCCCCTGAGCACCCGTCACCGGCAAGGCTGCCGACCATAGTTCGTTTGCGTTACTGTCCCGCGTACTTCTTGCTGACCGCGTTGTAGACGCCCTTGGCCTCCTTGCCGAGGCGCGGACCTGCCAGCCAGCCGGCCGTCACCGGGCCGATGGACGTGTTCGACACCAGTGCGGGCTTGCCGTCCTGGCCCGCCGTGACCCAGCCGCCGCCGGAGGAGCCGCCGGTCATGGAGCACCCGATGCGGTACATCGTCGGGTCTGCCTCGGTGAGCGAGAGGCGGCCCGGCTTGTCCTCGCACTGCAGCATCTTCTGGCCGTCGTACGGCGGAGCTGCCGGGAAGCCGGTTGCCGTCATGCTGTCGATCTTCGGCACCGCCGGGGCGTTGAACTCGACAGGCAGGGCCGAACCGACCGTCTCCTCAAGGGACTTCCCGGTCGATCCCTTCTCCGGGGCCACATGCAGGACCGCGAAGTCGTACGGGGCTCCCTGGCCACCGGTGGGGCCGCCGTCGGCGATCCACTGGTCGGACGTCTGTGCCCACTGCCCCCACCACAGGCCATAGGGAGCGATCTTCTCCTTGGGCGCGTTCTTCAGCTCGGCGAGCGAAAGGCCGCTGTTGTTGTACGACGGCACGAAGGCGATGTTGCGGTACCAGCCGCCCTTCTTGCCCGCGTGCACACAATGCCCGGCGGTCCACACCATGTTGGACTTTCCGGGATTGGCCGGGTCCTTCACTACGGTTGCGGAGCAGACCATGGACCCCTCGGGGCCGTCGAAGAAGAGCTTCCCCGACTCTGCGGCATTGCCGTGGTACGGCGACTGCACATTCGCGGCCCGGACCGGCGCGGGCGTCGGGTCCGTCACACCCTTGTCACCCGAGATGTCGTTGTCGACCGGCTGCTCGGGCGCCTTGTCGGCATCCCGCATACGGTCCGGGTCCCAGAGGCCCTCGATGATCGGGTTGATGAAGTCCTTGGCCTCACGCAGCCACTTGTCCTTGTCCCAGTTCTTCCACTCGCCGTTCTTCCACTTGTCGAGGTCGACTCCGTGTTCCTTGAGCCGGTCCCGCAGATCATCCGGAATAGTGATCTTGTTGTCCGAGGTCAGCCCGGCGGATTTGCTCGGCTCGGCATTCGCACCGTCCTCGCTCGGCCCGCAGGCGGTGGCCGTGAGCGCGAGAACGGCGGTGACCGCGGCCACCGCGAGCACGGACGACGGCGTGCGGCGTGGGCTCCTCCCCGGACGTGCGGTGAGAACTGGTCGAATCGGTCGCATGCGGTGATCCCCCTGAGACTTCGTAACTCAACGCTTCTGTAGTGCATTTGGGCATTTTTCCGAACGTGCCGCACGCTCCGGTGATGGTGCCCGGAGTGTCGGCACGGCCCCCACTATGCCGGTGCCGGTGGTGACGGTACGCAGCAGGTCCACGGTTCCGTGTCCGCAAGGATCTTCCGATGACCCGTGATCCCCTGCGCCCGGCGTCGTTGGTACGTACGAGGGACTTACGGGCGGCATTCATCGCCGCGGTCCGTCCTTGCGGAAACGTACTGACGTGCAACGCAACTGTTACAGCGGGAGGACCAGAAGCCGTGGCCGTGACCGAACCAGCTCCGCTGGCACCGCCCGCGGTGCACGAGGGAATCCTGCGCCGCCAGTCGCTGCGCGAATCGGCCGCTCGCACCTATGCGCGGTCACTGCCGATCGTGCCGGTGCGGGCGCGCGGGCTGACCATCGAAGGTGCGGACGGACGGCGCTATCTCGACTGTCTCTCCGGAGCCGGCACGCTGGCGCTCGGACACAACCATCCGGTGGTTCTGGAGGCGATCAAGAAGGTCATCGACTCGGGTGCGCCCCTCCACGTTCTCGACCTCGCGACCCCGGTCAAGGACGCGTTCACCACGGAACTGTTCGCCACGCTGCCAGGGCAGTTCGCCGACAACGCCCGCATCCAGTTCTGCGGACCGGCCGGCACGGACGCCGTCGAGGCGGCCTTCAAGCTGGTCCGTGCCGCGACCGGACGCAGCGGACTCCTGGCCTTCACCGGCGCCTACCACGGGATGACGGCGGGAGCCCTTGCGGCCTCGGGTGGAGCCGAAGACGTCCGCGTGACCCGACTTCCCTTCCCGCTGCAGTACCGGTGCCCGTTCGGCATCGGTGGCGAACGCGGCGCCGACATCGCCGCCCGGTGGACCGAGAGCTTGCTGGACGATCCCAAGAGCGGAGCACCCGCGCCGGCCGGAATGATCCTCGAACCGGTGCAGGGGGAGGGCGGTGTGAACCCCGCCCCCGACGGCTGGATGCGCCGGATGCGTGAGATCACCGCGTCCCGATCCATTCCCCTGATCGCCGACGAGGTCCAGACCGGCGTCGGCCGGACCGGTGCTTTCTGGGCAGTCGAGCACAGCGGGATCACCCCTGATGTGATGGTGCTCTCGAAGGCCATCGGTGGTTCCCTCCCGCTTGCAGTGATCATTTACCGCTCCGAGCTGGACACCTGGCAACCGGGCGCCCACGCCGGCACATTCCGCGGCAACCAACTCGCGATGGCCGCCGGCACGGCCACCCTTGCCTACGTGCGTGAGAACCGGCTTGCCGAGCACGCCGCGTCGCTCGGCGCCCGTATGCTCGCCCGCCTCCGCACGCTGGCCACCGACCACCCGTGCGTCGGAGACGTCCGCGGGCGGGGGCTGATGATCGGGGTCGAACTCGTCGACCCTGAGTCCGCCCCGCTCACCGGCGGCACCGGAGGCGCCACCGAGGCATCGCCCGATCCGGTCCTCGCCGCCGCTGTCCAGCAGGAATGCCTCCGACGCGGCCTCATCGTCGAACTCGGCGGACGCCACTCCACCGTCGTACGCCTGCTCCCTCCCCTCACACTCACCGACGAACAGGCAACGGCGGTCGTCGACCGCCTCGCCGACGCCCTGGCAGCCGCTGAACGCTCGCCGCATCGCCGAATCACGACCGGGTCGCCCCACTGACCCCGGACACCCTCACAAGGAAGACCGCCGTGAACCCCACCCCCGCGCCCGCGCCCGAGGCCGACGGTGCTCCCGTCGGCCAGCAACGAGGCCAGTCCGTCCTCGTCGGCCGAGCGGCAGCCGAGCAGACGACGGTGCCGCGCCAGATGGCATCCCTCCATGGCGAGCGGTGCAGTCCGCAGGCACCCCCTGCCGGCGCAGGAACGGCCGATCCTCTCGACCACCCGGACCCGCTCCGGGCCGCAGACGCATCAGGCGTCGAGAACCTGCTGCGCTGCTGGGTCCGCGAGAACGATCTGCCCCGACCCGACGGGAACGCTCTCCGCATCCCGCTTCCCGCCAGCGGCACCGCCCTGCTCGTCCCTGTCCTCTATTGGTCCGCCACGGGATGGCACCGCTTCGGCCCGCCCAACCTGGAGCACGCACCCGACGAGGCGCCGACCACCGATGCCGTCACCGTCGCCGCCCTCCTGGGCCGAGAGGCAGACCGCAACGAAGGTGCCGACATGGTGGCCAGGGTCGCCGACTCCGTACGCCGTACAGCAGGTTTCATCGCCGAGCGACGCCGCACACCCGCACCTCCCGCCGACGCGGACCTCTTCCTCACCGCCGAGCAGTCCCTTTTGCTGGGTCACCCCCTGCACCCCAGCCCCAAGAGCCGCGAAGGTATCTCCGAGACCGAATCCCGTCTCTACTCACCTGAGTTGCACGGCTCTTTCCCGCTGCACTGGATGGCTGTGGACCGCTCCCTGCTGGCCACCGAGTCCTCCTGGACGGACGGAGGCCGCCCCGTCCCCGCCGAAGACCTCGTCGCCTCCCACGCCGACGGACTGCACCTCCCCGCTAACGCGGCACCGCTTCCGCTCCACCCCTGGCAGGCCCGGGAACTGGGCAGCCGTCCGGACGTCGCGGCCCTGCTCGAAGCCGGTCTTCTCCATGACCTGGGACCGCACGGCGAGCCCTGGCACCCCACATCCTCCGTCCGTACCGTCCATCAGTCCGGTGCCGATGTCATGCTCAAGCTCTCCCTCGGCGTACGCATCACCAACTCCCGTCGTGAGAATCTCCGCAAGGAACTCCACCGGGGCGTGGAGGTCCACCGGCTGCTCCGCAGTGGACTCGCTGCGCAGTGGCACGCTGTCCACCCCGGCTTCGACATCGTTCGCGACCCGGCCTGGCTCGCCGTCGACGCACCGGGTGGCGAACCCGTCCCCGGCCTCGATGTCATGCTGCGCCACAACCCCTTCGGTCCGTGCGACGATGCGGTGTGCATCGCCGGGCTGACTTCCCCGCGCCCCCGGTCCGACCGGCCAGGCATGCAATCGCGCCTCGCCGACATCGTCTTCCGCCTCGCTGCCACCACCGGCAGATCCAAGGGAGCGGTTGCCGCCGAGTGGTTCCTGCGCTACCTCGACCGGGTCGTGCGCCCCGTGTTGTGGCTCGATGCCACAGCAGGCGTTGCCCTCGAAGCCCACCAGCAGAACACGCTGGTGCTGCTCGACGCCGCTGGCTGGCCCGTCGGGGGTCGATATCGGGACAATCAGGGATATTATTTCCGTGAGTCGCATCGCCAGGCACTTGAGCAGAGGCTCCCCGGCATCGGAACCCTCAGCGACACCTTCGTCTCCGATGCGGTCACCGACGAGCGCTTCGCCTACTACTTGGGCATCAACAACATCTTCGGTCTGATCGGGGCCTTCGGCGCCGAGCATCTCGCCGATGAACGAGTGCTCATCGCCGGCCTCCGTCGGTTCCTCGGCGGTGTCATCGACCTCGGTTCCCCGCTTCCCGCGCAACTGCTGCAGAAGCCGCACCTGCGGTGCAAGGCCAACATGCTGACCCGGCTCCACGGTCTCGACGAACTCGTCGGCCCCGTCGACACTCAGTCCGTCTATGTCACCATCGGCAACCCCCTGTACGCCTGAAGGAACATGACCACCGCCTGAACCACTGAACCGCTGAGAGGAGAGCGTCACCGTGCCTCCCGACGATGCGCACGCTGATGCAGGAACCGGCCCCGCCTCACAGGCTGGTTCGGGCATCGAGGACACCCTGGACCTGAAGCTCTCCGACGAGTTCCTCGCGCTGTTCGGGGAAGACACACCGGCATCAACACCGGCCACCGCCCTGTCCGGCACCTCCGACCTGCTCGACAACCCGGCTGCATGGCGACCGGTCACCACGACCGCCGGCGTGTTCCAACTCGTCCCGGTGCGACTGGACCGCGACCTGGCCGTGATCAGTCGTTGGATGAACGACCCCGCGGTCGCCACCTTCTGGGGACTCGCAGGGGACGAAGCCGTCACCGTCACCCATCTACGTCCGCAACTCGACGGTGACGGACGCAGCGTCCCCTGCCTGGGCGTGCTCTCCGGCATTCCCATGAGCTACTGGGAGATCTATCGTGCGGACCTCGACCCACTCGCGCGCCACTACCCTGCCCGACCGCATGACACCGGAATCCACCTCCTCATCGGCGGTGTGAACAACCGCGGGCGCGGCGTCGGTGCCACCCTGCTCCGGGCCGTCTCCGACCTCGTACTCGACAACCGTCCTCTCTGCGCACGCGTCGTGGCGGAACCCGACTTGCGCAACACTCCCTCCGTCTCCGCCTTCCTGAGCGCCGGCTTCCGGTTCTCCGCGGAAGTCGAACTCCCCGACAAGCGAGCCGCCCTGATGGTCCGCGACCGAGCCCACCGTGCCCAGCTGTGAACGACCTGTTGCATTACTTACACCGCTCGAAGCCCATCGGTTCCGTCCCGAGGAGTCCCCGTGCCGAACAATCCTGCGAGCCATGAATCAGCGGAGTCTCCCGCGCTGCTCAGCACTCCAGAACTGAACCGGACGGTCTGGGAACGGGCTGCCGCCCGCCTGCTCGCAAAAATGCTCGGAGAGTTCGCCTACGAGGAAGTCATCGACCCGGTTCCCAGGGCCGCCGGGAGCGACACCTACACCCTTGCGCTGGACGACGGCGAAACCCTGAACTTCCGCGCCGGACGGGGCGTCTACGGCGGCTGGCACGTCGCCACCGACTCGATGCGGGTCAGCGACCGGAACGCGCCCGCGGGTACCGGTCAGGACGAGAGCACCGGGACCATCCCGTTCCGCGATCCGCTGCAGTTCCTTGCCCGCGCCCACCGTCTCCTCGAACTCGACGGCGCCACTCTCGGCCACCTGATCCGCGAGATCACCACCACACTCGCCGCCGACGCCCGGCTGGACCACACCGCGTTCACCGCCGCCCGGCTGGCCGAGCTCGATTACGCCGAGCTCGAGGGACACCAGACCGGCCATCCGTGGCTCGTCGCCAACAAGGGGCGTCTCGGATTCTCCGCCGCCGACGCCTCCCGCTTCACGCCCGAGGCCCGCAGACCGGTCAGACTGCCGTGGATCGCCGTGAGCACCCGGATCGCCGGCTACCGAGGTGTGACCCGCCTTGCCACTCCCGAGCAGCTGTATGCGCAGGAACTCGACGCCTCGGTCCGCGCATCATTCACCGCCGAGCTCCGCGCCCGCGGCCTCGACCCGGACTCCTACCTCTTTCTTCCTGTGCACCCCTGGCAGTGGGACGAATGGATCGTTCCGGTGTTCGCCCCGGCCATCGCCGACGGTGACATCGTTCCGCTGCACACCGACGAAGACCTACGGTTGCCGCAGCAGTCCATCCGTACCTTCGCCAACCTCGGACACCCCGACCGGCACACCGTCAAACTGCCGCTGTCGATCCTCAACACGCTGGTCTGGCGGGGTCTCCCGACCGAGCGCACCCTCGCGGCACCCGCCGTCACCACCTGGGTCCAGGGCCTGCGCGACCGCGATCCCTTTCTGCGTGACACCTGTGGAGTCATCCTGCTCGGAGAGGTGGCCTCCGTAACCGTCGAGCATCCGCTCTATGACCATCTCCCCGAGACCCCGTACCAGTTCAAGGAAATCCTCGGCGCGATCTGGCGAGAACCGCTCCACCCCCGGCTCGCGCCCGGCGAGCGCGCCCGCACCCTTGCGTCGCTGCTCCACACGGATCTGCACGGCCGCGCCTTCACGGCCGAGCTCGTCGCCCGCTCGGGTCTGACCCCCTCCGCCTGGCTGACCAGGCTCTTCGCCGCACTGCTCCCGCCGTTGCTGCACTTCCTCTATCAGTACGGCACGGTCTTCTCCCCACACGGTGAGAACGCCATCGTGGTCTTCGACGGCCAGGATGTGCCAGTACGGCTGGCGATCAAGGACTTCGTCGACGATGTGAACATCAGCGCCCGGCCGCTGCCGGAACACGCGACCATGCCGGACGACGTACGCAGCATCCTCCTCACCGAGGAGCCAGGCTTCCTCACCCAGTTCATCCACTCAGGGCTCTTCATCGGTGTCTTCCGATTCCTGTCCAGGCTGTGCGAGGAGCAGCTGGCTGTCCCGGAGGACGAATTCTGGTCACTCGTCCGAGCCGAGATCCTGCGCCACCACGCCCGCTTTCCCGAGCTCAAGAACCGCTTCGAGATGTTCGACATGCTGACGCCACGCATCGAACGCCTCTGTCTCAACCGCAACCGCCTGTATCGCGACGGCTACCGCGACCGGCCCGAGCGCCCCCACGCCGCCGTCCACGGCACAGTTCCCAACCCGCTCCACCCCTCCGCATGAGTCCTGGAGTGATCCCCGTTGTCAGTGGTGCACCGTAGGCTGGTCACGCTATGACAAAGCCATCCCTCCCCGAGCTCCTGCACGCCGCCGTGACCGCCGTCGGCGGTACGGAACGGCCTGGTCAGGCTTCCATGGCCGAGGCCGTTGCCGAGGCTGTCGACGACAATTCCCATCTGCTGGTCCAGGCCGGTACCGGCACGGGCAAGTCTCTCGGTTACCTGGTGCCCGCGCTGGCGCACGGGGAGCGCGTCGTGGTCGCCACGGCCACCCTGGCGCTGCAGCGCCAGCTTGTGGAGCGCGACCTTCCGCGTACGGTCGACGCCCTGCATCCGCTGCTGCGCCGTAGACCCCAGTTCGCGATGCTCAAGGGGCGCTCGAACTATCTCTGTCTGCACCGGCTCCACGAAGGTGTCCCGCAGGAAGAGGAAGAGGGACTCTTCGACCAGTTCGAGGCCGCGGCGCCGTCGAGCAAGCTCGGCCAGGATCTGCTGCGGCTGCGGGACTGGTCGGACGAGACCGAGACCGGAGACCGCGACGACCTCACCCCCGGCGTCTCCGACCGGGCCTGGGCGCAGGTCTCCGTCTCCTCCCGGGAGTGCCTGGGTGCCAGCAAGTGCGCGTACGGCGCGGAATGCTTCGCGGAGATGGCCCGTGAGCGCGCCAAGCTCGCCGATGTCGTCGTCACCAACCACGCCCTCCTCGCCATCGACGCGATCGAGGGGGCCCCGGTGCTCCCGCAGCATGAAGTGCTGATCGTGGACGAGGCCCACGAGCTGGTGTCCAGGGTCACCGGAGTGGCCACCGGAGAACTCACCCCCGGGCAGGTGAACCGGGCCGTGCGCCGCGCGGCGAAGCTGGTCAACGAGAAGGCCGCCGATGCCCTGCAGACCGCGGCGGAGGGCTTCGAGCGGGTGATGGAGCTGGCGCTCCCCGGCCGCCTGGAAGAGGTCCCGGAGGACCTCGGCTACGCGCTGATGGCGCTCCGCGACGCTGCACGCACGGTGATCACGGCTCTGGGTTCCACCCGGGACAAGTCCGTCCAGGACGAGGATGCCGTCCGCAAGCAGGCGATGGCCTCCGTGGAGACGGTCCACGGCGTCGCCGAGCGCATCACCCAGGGGTCCGAGTACGACGTCGTCTGGTACGAGCGCCATGACCGCTTCGGCGCGTCCGTGCGCGTCGCCCCGCTCTCCGTCTCCGGCCTCCTGCGCGAGAAGCTCTTTGCGGACCGTTCCGTCGTCCTGACCTCCGCCACGCTCAAGCTCGGCGGAGACTTCAACGGTGTGGGCGCGTCCCTGGGCCTGGCTCCCGAGGGCACCGAGGGCGACGACAGCCCGCAGTGGAAGGGGCTCGACGTCGGCTCGCCCTTCGATTACCCGAAGCAGGGCATCCTGTACGTCGCCAAGCACCTGGCCACGCCCGGCCGGGAGGGTTCGCGCACCGACATGCTGGACGAGCTTGCCGAACTGGTGGAGGCCGCCGGCGGGCGCACCCTCGGGCTTTTCTCCTCCATGAGGGCGGCCCAGGCCGCCGCAGAGGAACTGCGTGGCCGGCTTGACAAGCCGATCCTGCTGCAGGGCGAGGAGACGCTGGGTGAGCTGATCAAGAACTTCGCGGCCGACCCCGAGACCTGCCTCTTCGGCACCCTCTCGCTCTGGCAGGGCGTCGATGTCCCGGGAGCGAGCTGCCAGTTGGTGATCATGGACAGGATCCCGTTCCCGCGTCCCGACGACCCGCTGATGAGCGCGCGCCAGAAGGCTGTCGAGGAGGCAGGGGGCAACGGGTTCATGGCTGTCGCGGCGACTCATGCCGCACTACTGATGGCCCAGGGGGCCGGTCGTCTGGTCAGAGCCACGGGCGACAAGGGTGTGGTCGCGGTGCTCGATCCGAGGCTGGCCAATGCCCGGTACGGCAGCTATCTCCGGGCCTCGCTTCCCGACTTCTGGTACACGACGGACCGCAACCAGGCCCGCCGCTCACTCGCGGCGATCGACGCTGCGGCGAAGGCCGACGGGCGGTGATCCGGAAGCCCGTCCGGGCTTCTGCTCATCTGTGAGCGGTCGGCGGCGTCAGCCGCACCGACAGGGCCCGGGACCGGTGCAGCGGATCCCGGGCCCTGTCGGAACAGGTGTCTCTTCACACCCGCCGCAGCACCGCCACGACCTTGCCGAGAATGGTTGCCTCGTCGCCGGGGATCGGCTGGTACGCGGAGTTGTGCGGGAGCAGCCATACATGGCCGTCCTCGCGCTTGAAGCGCTTGACGGTGGCCTCGCCGTCCAGCATCGCGGCCACGATGTCGCCGTTCTCCGCTACGGGCTGACGTCGGACGGTGACCCAGTCGCCGTCACAGATCGCCGCCTCGATCATCGAGTCGCCGACGACCTTCAGAACGAACAGCTCGCCGTCCCCGACCAGCTGGCGGGGGAGCGGAAAGACGTCCTCGACCGATTCCTCGGCGAGGATCGGGCCGCCGGCTGCGATCCGCCCGACGAGCGGTACGTACGATGCGGCGGGCTTGCCGGTCGTATCGGTCGGCTGCGTACTGGGTTGATCCGAACCACGGACCTCGTATGCCCGGGGACGGTGCGGGTCGCGGCGCAGGAAGCCCTTGCGCTCCAGGGCCATCAGCTGATGGGCGACGGAGGACGTGCTGGACAGGCCCACCGCCTGACCGATCTCCCGCATCGATGGCGGGTATCCCCGGCGTTGCACGGAATCCCGGATGACCTCGATCACGCGCCGTTGGCGGTCCGTGAGCCCCGAGCTGTCCGCTCGGATACCTGGAGGTCGGCCGGGGAGCGAGCGTGCCGGTCGTGCCGGTTCTGGCCCCTCCGTGTTCGTGACTGAGTCATTCATGGCATGCACCGGCTGGAGTCGGCTCTGGGAGCGGTCCTGGGCAGTGATGGTGGCACTGTCTGCGGTGGTGGTCACGTCGGCCCCTCTCGAATGGTCTCCCTAGCTGGACAACGGTAGTAGCTTTCGAAAGGTTGCGCCAAACACACGTTCGAGTGAAAAAGGAATAAAAGTCTGTGCCCTGTTCGCTGCTGGGTGTATGAGCGAGGTTTGGGTGGGTTTCCGACGGTGTTCCGGCCCAGGCCCGGGTCGCTTTGCGGCGTTCCGGCGCGACCGGCAATTCGGAGCATTACGGTAGCCTTCGCGGCCGTGCCGCTGCCACGCGGGGTGGTCTTCCGGCGGCCGTTCGGGTCAGGCGTCGAGTGCCCCGCGATCCGTGCGCCCGGGAGTGTCCCGTAACCTCGTGGGCGGCCGCACGTTGCCTGCGGGCCGCCCGGGATGCGTGACACGCACTAGGGCCAAATGCGCAACCAAACCCAAGATCTAGTGGTTGGATTGTTCTAGCAGCCCAGAAGTTGTGGTCGCCGGTCGATCCGGCCGTGGCCATCGCCTATGCTTGTGGCTGCTTCGAAGGTCCCCAACAGGGCCTGGAGAGGCTATTCAGTCGTGCCGTGAAGGAGGGTTCGGAGCCATGCACTGCCCCTTCTGCAGGCACCCCGACAGCCGGGTCGTCGACAGTCGCACCACCGACGACGGCACGTCGATCCGTCGGCGCCGTCAGTGCCCCGACTGCTCCCGCCGTTTCACCACGGTGGAGACCTGCTCGCTGATGGTGGTGAAGCGCAGCGGGGTGACCGAACCCTTCAGTCGCACCAAGGTCATTTCCGGCGTGCGCAAGGCGTGCCAGGGGCGGCCGGTCACCGAGGACGCCCTCGCCAAGCTCGGGCAGCGGGTCGAGGAGGCGGTGCGCGCCACCGGAAGCGCCGAGCTGACCACTCACGACGTGGGTCTGGCCATTCTTGGCCCCTTGCAGGAACTCGACCTCGTCGCGTACCTGCGCTTCGCGTCCGTGTACCGGGCGTTCGACACACTTGAAGACTTCGAGGCCGCGATCGTGGAACTCCGCGAGCGACGGTCTCTCATGGAGGGATGCGGGACCGGCGGAACTCTCGAGGTTCCCGTTCCCGCCGTCGCCGCCGACTGAGTGACATCGGCTGATCGGCACAGGGCTGTGAGATCAGCGGCAGGGCGGCTGCAGGAACCTGCTCCGGGCGCTGTGCGCGGCATCCGAAGCATCAGACACACATTGTGCCCCGGGAAGTTCTGGGCACTTCAGGGCGTTTTTGCCCACATATGGGAGGCGGCATGACAGAGACGGCGAGCGGCCCGGCACGAGGTTCCCGAGCCAAGGGATCCAAGTCGACTGCGACGAAGCAGGGCCTGCGTATCGAGCGCATCCACACCACCCCCGGCGTGCATCCGTACGACGAGGTGGCGTGGGAGCGCCGTGACGTCGTCATGACCAACTGGCGCGACGGCTCGATCAACTTCGAGCAGCGTGGCGTCGAGTTCCCCGACTTCTGGTCGGTGAATGCGGTCAACATCGTCACCAGCAAGTACTTCCGCGGTGCTGTGGGCACGCCGCAGCGCGAGACCGGTCTGCGACAGCTCATCGACCGGATCGTGAAGACGTACCGGAAGGCGGGCGAGGACTACAATTACTTCGCCTCCCCGGCCGACGCCGAGATCTTCGAGCACGAGCTGGCGTACGCCCTCCTGCACCAGATCTTCAGCTTCAACTCGCCGGTCTGGTTCAACGTCGGCACGCCCCAGCCGCAGCAGGTCTCCGCCTGCTTCATCCTGGCCGTCGACGACTCCATGGAGTCGATCCTCGACTGGTACAAGGAAGAGGGCATGATCTTCAAGGGCGGCTCCGGCGCCGGCCTGAACCTCTCCCGTATCCGCTCCTCCAAGGAGCTGCTGTCCTCCGGTGGCAACGCCTCCGGTCCTGTCTCCTTCATGCGTGGCGCCGACGCGTCCGCCGGAACGATCAAGTCCGGTGGCGCCACCCGCCGTGCGGCCAAGATGGTCATTCTCGATGTCGACCACCCCGACATCGAGAACTTCATCGAGACCAAGGTCAAGGAGGAGGAGAAGATCCGCGCCCTGCGTGACGCGGGCTTCGACATGGACCTGGGCGGCGACGACATCACGTCCGTCCAGTACCAGAACGCCAACAACTCGGTCCGCGTGAACGACGAGTTCATGAAGGCCGTCGAGTCCGGCGGGAAGTTCGGGCTGCGCGCCCGGATGACCGGTGACGTCATCGAAGAGGTCGAGGCCAAGTCGCTCTTCCGCAAGATGGCCGAGGCCGCATGGGCCTGCGCCGACCCGGGTATCCAGTACGACGACACGATCAACCAGTGGCACACCTGCCCCGAGTCCGGCCGGATCAACGGCTCGAACCCGTGCAGCGAGTACATGCACCTGGACAACACGTCGTGCAACCTGGCCTCGCTGAACCTGATGAAGTTCCTCAAGGACGACGGCAAGGGCAACCAGTCCTTCGAGTCCGAGCGCTTCGCCAAGGTCGTCGAGCTCGTCATCACCGCGATGGACATCTCCATCTGCTTCGCCGACTTCCCGACCCAGAAGATCGGCGAGAACACCCGCGCCTTCCGTCAGCTGGGTATCGGCTACGCGAACCTCGGCGCCCTGCTGATGGCGACCGGCCACGCGTACGACAGCGACGGCGGCCGCGCCCTCGCCGGGGCCATCACCTCGCTGATGACCGGCACCTCGTACAAGCGCTCCGCCGAACTCGCCGCGGTCGTCGGCCCGTACGACGGCTACGCCCGCAACGCCGAGCCGCACCAGCGGGTCATGAAGCAGCACTCCGACGCCAACGCCACGGCCGTCCACATGGACGACCTGGACAGCCCGATCTGGGCCGCCGCCACGGAGGCCTGGCAGGACGTCATCCGCCTCGGTGCGAAGAACGGTTTCCGCAACGCACAGGCCTCGGTCATCGCGCCCACCGGCACCATCGGTCTCGCGATGTCCTGCGACACCACCGGCCTCGAGCCCGACCTCGCCCTGGTCAAGTTCAAGAAGCTGGTCGGCGGCGGCTCGATGCAGATCGTCAACGGCACCGTTCCGCAGGCTCTGCGCCGCCTGGGCTACCAGGAGGAGCAGATCGAGGCGATCGTCGCCCACATCGCCGAGCACGGCAATGTGATCGACGCCCCCGGCCTGAAGGCCGAGCACTACGAGGTCTTCGACTGCGCGATGGGCGAGCGTTCCATCTCCGCGATGGGCCACGTGCGCATGATGGCGGCCATCCAGCCGTGGATCTCCGGCGCGCTCTCCAAGACGGTGAACCTGCCGGAGACGGCCACCGTCGAGGACGTCGAGGAGGTCTACTTCGAGGCGTGGAAGATGGGCGTCAAGGCGCTCGCCATCTATCGCGACAACTGCAAGGTCGGCCAGCCCCTCTCCGCGAAGACCAAGGAGAAGGAGAAGGTCGAGGTCACGGCCAAGGCAGAGGAGACCATCCGTAGCGCGGTCGAGAAGGTCGTCGAGTACCGCCCGGTCCGCAAGCGTCTGCCCAAGGGGCGTCCCGGCATCACCACCTCCTTCACGGTGGGCGGCGCCGAGGGCTACATGACCGCCAATTCCTACCCGGACGACGGTCTCGGTGAGGTCTTCCTGAAGATGTCCAAGCAGGGTTCCACCCTCGCCGGCATGATGGACGCCTTCTCCATCGCCGTCTCGGTCGGTCTGCAGTACGGCGTCCCGCTGGAGACGTACGTCTCGAAGTTCACCAACATGCGCTTCGAGCCGGCCGGCATGACCGACGACCCGGATGTGCGGATGGCGCAGTCGATCGTCGACTACATCTTCCGCCGCCTGGCGCTGGACTTTCTGCCCTTCGAGACCCGCTCGGCACTCGGCATCCACTCGGCCGAGGAGCGTCAGCGTCACCTCGACACCGGTTCGTACGAGCCGTCTCTCGAGGACGACGAGCTGGATGTCGAGGGCCTGGCCCAGTCCGCCCCGCTCCGGACGGAGCCGCTGAAGGCGGTGGCCGCTCCGCAGGAGGCGGAGATGCCCGCTCCGAGGACGGCACACACCTCGGCGGAGCTCGTCGAGATGCAGCTGGGCATCAGCGCGGACGCGCCGCTGTGCTTCTCCTGCGGTACGAAGATGCAGCGTGCCGGGTCCTGCTACATCTGTGAGGGCTGCGGCTCGACCAGCGGCTGCAGCTGATCCAGAGCCCCGTTAGGGGCATGAAGCACCAGTCAGGGCGGTGGAGTCGGTCTCTCGACTCCACCGCCCTCGGCGTCTGTCCTGCCGGGGCTCAAGGTGTCAGGCGCCCGGCTTGTGGTTTCCCATGATCGCGGCATACGAACCGGGGTCGCCGTCGAAGCCCCGGACCGTTCCGTGGAACGTCCAGACGCCCGATCCATTCCGGACGAACTCGGCCACGGTCGCCGCGGTAGCGGTGGCGACCCCGGAGAAGTCGTCCTCCGCCAGGTTCGTGTAGCCCTCGCGAATCTGTATGCCGGTATTGGCTATGTCGCCGAACGTCTTCCGGCCGTCGCGCTGCTGAATGACCACTCCGACCACGACCCGGGTGTACGCGGTCGACAGCCGCTCCAGTTCCAGAGTCATCACCTCGTCGAAACCGAGACCCTGGCCGGTCCTGCTGTCGCGGTTCAGCGTGATGGTGCCGTCCGGCGAGCGGCTGTCGAAGTGCACGAGATACGAGGGGCTGCCGGACGGTTCGTCCGCCGGGTAGGTCGCCGCGATGATGTCGAGGTCGTGAGCGGGCGCACCCGGCGGACTCGGGTCCCACTTGAGCCTGACCTCGACCTTTTCGAAGTCCTTGTTGGGATTGCTCATCGGGCTTCCCTCCTTGTCGCTGGGCCGGTCGTACCATCCGATCATGTCCGTAACTCTCCCCGGAGCCAACCGGCTTGGGCACGGGCGGCGGAATCGGGCCATTGTTGTTCCCGGCGCCATTCAGTGCGCGTCGATTCCGAAGCCGACGGAGGCGACCAGGCGCTCCGGTACGTCGATTCCGGCGAGGGCGGCGACGCTGGTCAGGTCCTCCTCCGGGGTGCCGAGCCCGGTTTCGTCGCCACGCATCAGGATGTCCGTACCGCCGTCGACAAGGACGACCGCATCGATGTCGTACCGCTCGATCAGCGCCCGGTAGGCCGCGCGCAGCGGCTGCATTCCCACCCGGGCGAAGGCGTGCACGGTGCTCGGGTAGTGGTGCAGCTCGAGCCACTGGGCGAGGGTGCGTTCCGGGAAGTACGCCTGGTGGAGGGCCGTTTCGGGAGTGATGACGGCGACGTCCGGTGCCGGTCAGGCATCGGGAGGCAGCCCTTCGAGCGCGCTGAACGACAGATTGGCGAGCCGGACGTCCTTGCCCTGATGGAGCAGGGGGAGCGCCACCGGCAGGCCCGCGTAGATGTCGAAGCCGCCACCCGCCCCGGCCACGAGGATGCGCTCGGCCGTTTCGAGACGCGCGAACAGAGGGTCGGTGTGGAAGGCCGTCATGGAGATCATTCTCCGGTCCGGGTTAACCGGTTCGGGCGCACTCCGGCAGAGCATGACCCGCGCCACGTTCGGCGCCGTACGATAGCTCGGTGCTGGTCAAGTGGATTCGCTGCACCGTGATGGATCGTCGTGGTTTCGAGCGGGGGCAGCGAAAGTGGGCGGGGCTGCTCGGTGAGCCGGGGTTCAGGGGACAGGGGGGCGGGTGGAGTCGGGGGCGACCGGAGGTTGCCCATGTGTTCGCGTTCTGGGAGAACCGGGTCTTCTACGACTCCTTCATGGCGCGCGCGCATGACCAGTTGGCTGCGGCGCAGTCCGGAACGTACAGCGACATCCAGGTCAAACTGTTCGAATGCCGCTTCGACGTGAAGACCGGCTTCGAGCCGCATTTCACTGATGCGGACGTCGTCAGAGTGGCACACAGCACCGTGCATGAGGACCGCGTGGAGCATTTCACGCTGATGCAGCAGCGGGTGTGGAATCCGGCGATGGCCGGATCGCCCGGAATGCTGCGCGGTGTGTTCGGCGAAGCGCCGGGGCACGAGTTCCTCGTGTTGTCGATGTGGCAGTCGAGCGCTGAGCGAGGCAAGTACCGGCCGGGGAGCGTCGAACGGCTTTCGCAACGGGCGCAGACCGAGGACGATGTGGCGGCTCTGGCGGGGGATGTCGTGCAGCTCGAACCCTCCTGGACGGTCTGAGCCGACGGCACCCGGGGCCCTTGCGCTCGTGATCAGCCAGGTCCTGCCGCGGTACGGCGGGTGCTGAACGGCGTGCCGGGGCGGCAGCCCGGGCTGCGTCGGCAGGCCGGTCGGCGATGTCTGCGGCAACGGGCTGTTCCGTGACCAGGACCTGCGGGTACCCGGCGGATCGCTCTCCGTGGGGCAGCGCAGGCGGCTCACGCCCGCCCGCCCGCCGGCCCGGCCCGCGGATCTGCTGCTTGACTGAGCTGGAACCGATCTCATGAGCTGGAACCGGTCTAGGGTCTGTACATGGCACGACCGCAGCGCATTGTCCTCGTCCGGCACGGCGAGTCCGAGGGCAATGTCGATGACACGGTGTACGAGCGTGAGCCCGACCATGCATTGCGGCTCACCGCGACGGGCTTGCGGCAGGCCAGGGAGACGGGGGCCCAGCTGCGCGAACTCTTCGGCACGGAGCGGGTCAGCGTGTACGTCTCGCCTTACCGCCGCACGCACGAGACCTTCAGGTCCTTCGGCCTCGACCTGGAGCGGGTGCGGGTGCGGGAGGAGCCACGGCTGCGTGAACAGGACTGGGGAAACTGGCAGGACCGCGAGGACGTAAGACTGCAGAAGGCGTACCGGGATGCCTATGGGCACTTCTTCTACCGCTTCGCGCAGGGGGAGTCCGGCGCCGATGTGTACGACCGGGTCGGAGCATTTCTGGAGAGTCTGCACCGGAGCTTCGAAGCCCCCGACCATCCGCCCAACGTTCTGCTGGTCACCCATGGACTGACCATGCGGTTGTTCTGCATGCGCTGGTTCCACTGGACGGTGGCCGAATTCGAGTCACTGTCCAATCCCGGCAACGGGGAGAAGCGGACGCTGATACTCGGCGAGGACGGGCGCTACACCCTTGACCAGCCGTTCGAGCGGTGGCGCACTCCTGACCCCTACGGCATCACCGGATAGGGTGGAAGGGCGATGACCGCTGACTCCGCTACCGCCTCACGCTTCGAGCGCGCCCTGGCCAGCCTGCGCGGGCTGGCCGTGGGGGACGCCCTGGGATCCCAGTTTTTTGTGCCCGTCAACTATCCGCTCCTGAAACAGCGCGCATTGCCGCCCGGACCCTGGCAATGGACCGATGACACGGAGATGGCCTGCTCGGTCCTGGCCGTGCTCGTCGGGCACGACCGTATCGATCAGGACGCGCTCGCCCACTCCTTCGCCGACCATCACGACTTCGACCGGGGATACGGCCCCGCCGTGAACCGGATGCTCCGACTGATCCGGGAGGGCGGCGACTGGCGCGAGCTGGCGTCGGCGCTTTTCAATGGCCAGGGCTCCTGGGGCAACGGTTCAGCGATGCGCATCGCACCTCTCGGCGCCTGGTACGCGGACGACCCCGAGCAGGCCACGCACCAGGCCGAGATCTCCTCATACACCACGCATCAGCACCGGGAAGCCGTCGTGGGTGCGATGGCCGTGGCGGCGGCCGCCTCGCTCGCAGCCGCACCCGGGGGGCCACCGACGCCTGAGGAACTCCTCGACGGCGTGGTCGCGCTCGTACCGCGCAGCGCGGTGGGCGCCGGGCTCCGCCGGGCCCGCGACATGCTCGACTTCGGCGATGCCGGGACCGTGGCCGCGGTTCTGGGCAACGGCCGCCGTACCAGTGCACATGACACGGTGCCGTTCGCTCTCTGGTCTGCGGCGCGGAGCCTCGGCGACTTCGAGAAGGCGTTCTGGGTGACCGCTCAGGCCGGTGGGGACGTGGACACGACCTGCGCGATCGTCGGTGGGATCGTCGCGGCGGGCAAGGCGGGCGCACCGCCGGCCGACTGGTCGGCGCAGGCGGAAGAGCTGCCGGACTGGCTTCCCCGCCCGGGTCGCAGCTGAGACGGGCCGACTGTCACGGTACTGACACATCCCTGCCGCGGACGGCTGCGAGCGGCAGCAGGGGGCTAACCTTTCGGCCACGCCGCCCTCGGTGATCACCGTGACGGGCGTGTGCCGAATGAGATGCCGGGCTGCTCGCACTCTTCAGCTGCCGTGTGAGCGGACCTCGGTGGGGAGGGGTCCCATGCCCGATCACGCGTCAGACTCAGCCGTCCAGCCAGAGGGGCCCGAGCCGCCTCGCACGTCGGAACCGTCTCGCGCGATGAAGTCGGAGCCGGAGGGTGAGCCGACGCAGCGACCGGAGCCGTCCGAGGTGCCGGAGTCCCGGGACGCCGTTCCGCAGGCGCCGAGGATCCCGGCGTACGCGCAACAAGGGTGGCAACCGCAGCAGCCCAACCCATGGCAGAGCAGTCGGCAGACAGCCGGTACGCTCGCGCGGCTGCGCCCGGCCCGCCCGGCCGCCATCCGTAACGCTACGCTCTGGGCGGCCGCCGCCACCGCGCTCCTCAGCGCGTTGTTGCTCGGTGACGGACTCGGCCCGAACCTGCTGATCGTGGCAGTCCCCGCCGCACTCGCGGCCTACTTCGCCGCGCAGGCAGCGGGCCGTCGGCTCCGGTCCTGGTCCGCGGTCTGGGCGGTCGGCGGCCTTGCTCTGCTTGCGGTCCCGGCGCTCAGGGATGCGGGCTGGCCGGTCTTCCTCGCCGTTGTGTCGGCCGTCGCGCTGGGCTCGCTGACGCTGCACGGCAGCCGCAGCTGGCTCGGCGTGTTCCTCGGATCCGTGGGTCTCTTCTCCTCCGTGGCCGGGGGACTGAGGTGGGGGGCAGGTGGTGTTCGCGACCGTATGACCGGTTCCCGCGGTCGGTGGGGTGTCGTGTTCCGTTCCACTGCGGCGGCGATCGGCCTGCTCATCGTCTTCGGAACGCTCTTCGCCAGTGCGGATGCCGCGTTCGCCGATGTGCTCGGCAACGTGATCCCCGAGGTGTCGCTGGGCGAGGCCCCGTGGCGGTTCTTCCTGTTCGTGGTCGGTCTGGTCGGTGCGCTCACCGCCGCATACACCGCCGCCGCCCCGGTGCGCTGGGACGACATCACCGTGCGTGACGGGAAGCCCCGCGGGCGCCTGGAATGGGCGCTGCCGCTCATCGTGCTGAATCTGCTCTTCGCCGTATTCATCGCCATCCAGCTCACCGTGCTGCTCGGCGGGTACGACAGGGTGATGGCCGAGACCGATCTCAGCTACTCCGCATACGCCCGCCAGGGCTTCTGGCAGCTGCTGTGGGCCACCCTGCTCACCCTCCTGGTCATCGCTCTCGCACTGCGCTGGGCACCGCGCGGGAACTCGCGCGATCGCACGCTCGTACGGACCGTTCTTGGCGCGCTCTGCCTCCTCACCCTCGTGGTGGTCGCCTCGGCGCTGCGGCGCATGGACCTGTACGTCGATGCCTACGGCCTGACCCGGTTGCGCATATCCGTGGCTGCGGTGGAACTCTGGCTGGGCGTGGTGCTCGTCCTGATCATGGCGGCGGGTGTGTTCGGCGCCCGTATGCTGCCGCGCGCCGTGGCGGCGAGCGCCGCCGCCGCCGTGCTCACGTTCGGCCTCGTCTCGCCCGACGGGTTGATCGCGGAACAGAACGTGCAGCGTTACCGCAGCCATCACACCATCGACATCGACTACCTCCGGGGACTCTCGGCCGACGCCGTACCGGCTCTCGACAGGCTTCCCGAACCGCTGCGGTCCTGTGCCCTCAACGAGATCCAGCACACGCTCCGTGTATCCGATGCACCGTGGTACGCCACCAGTTGGGGCCAGGCGCGGGCACGCGACATTCTGGAGAAGCGGAGCGCGAATGCTCTTGTGACGGACTGCCGGGGGCAGGGGAGCGAAGGAGACAGCGGGCGCAACGGTGACGAGGGCGACGACTCGTACGACCCGTACTGACCCCTACCCGCCCCGCACTCACCCTGCATGGCGTCGCACGCACGGTGCAGGGGCCCGGTCCGAGTCGTACCGGGCGATCCGGGCAGGTGTGCAGGACGCACCCTTCGCCAGATCGCCGAGGCCCTGGACCGCGAGCGGTTCGTGCACGAGGAGCGGGCGCGGGTCGCGGAGGTGCGGCAGGCCGTCGCGGAGGGCGAAGCCCCGTAGACCGTGCCCTGGCGGAAAGGGGTGGGCCCCCGGTGCCGTCGCACGGCACCGGGGGCCCACCCCCCTCTCCTCCTGCCGGAGGGGACTATCCGAAGGCCAGCATCACCATCCAGCCCGAGCCGATGACGGTCTTCGCCGGCGGGTTGGTGTTGGTGGTCGACGGGAGGTAGATGCTCATGTGCCCGTCGGCCACGAAGCGGGCCCAGATGTCCGGGATCCCGTCCTTGTTGATGTCCGGGATCCCGATCGCGTGGTCGATCGCGGCCTTGGTCCAGCTGGTGCCGAACGGGACGTCGACTCCGTCGGCCGAGTTCACGGCCTGCTTCAGCGACTCCAGGTCGACGCTGCCGGCCACCGCACCGCGCTTGCCGTGGCGGACGTACATGTTGCCGTTGTCGACGTTGCGCCAGAGCAGGTCGGGCACGTTGTCCTTGTTCATGTCCGCGAGGTTGACGATGTCACGCACGGTGCCCCAGGCAGTGCCCTCCATCAGCGTGGCGCTCTGGAAGGTGCCGCCGGAGTAGCCCGAGAGCACCCAGAAGGCGGTGCTGGCGCGCACGGCGAGGTCGGGGTGCTTGTCGCCCGTGATGTCGCCGACGGCCTTGAGCTGGGTCCAGGTGGACGGGGCCGGTGCGTTCGCGGGCAGCCGGACCTTCAGCCGCTGGTCCACGTTGAACGAGCCGTAGCCGTCGCCCGGGTAGAGCCAGAACCCGCCGTCCGGGGTGGCCGCGAAGAGGTCCGTCGTCCCGTCGCCCGGGTAGGTGTCCTGGTAGTGCGCGATCAGCGCCGCCTTCTTGGACACCGGGTCGTACCAGTGGCCCGGCGGGTTCAGCACCGATTTGCCGTCGGCCCCGATCTTGTACGACGAGGCCAGCTGGCCGTACAGCTCGCCGCCCTCCTGGCCCGGATAGGTGCGCAGGGTGCCCGCGGCGTCGATGACGAGCAGGTCGGGGATGCCGTCGCCGCCGGTGTCACCCGGGCTGTCGGCGACCTCCTTCGGCGGGACGTACGTCGTGTAGTCGGTGCGCGCGCTCGCGTTGCCGACGCTGTCGTAGGCGTACACCTGGAGGGTGTTCGGGCCCGCGTTCAGCGGCTTGAGGGCCGCCACGGTGGCCACGCCGCTGGCGTTGGCGGTGACGGTGGCGGGGCTTACCCCGCCCCACGCGTACGTGAACTTCGTGGCGCCCGGCGACTCGAAGGTGATCGGACCGGTGTCGCCGAAGTTCACCGTCGCCCAGGTCGCGCCGTTCGAGGTGGCGCGCAGGAACACGTCACTGGTGACGATGGGCTGGGACGGGCCGCTCGGGTCGACCGTGATGCGGCACGGCTCGGTGCCCGGCGGGTAGACGGTGGAGTCCGCGCCCACCGCGTCCCGGGCCATCACGTCCCAGGAGAGCGTGGTGTTGGTGGTGATGTCCTTCAGCAGAGGGTCGGTGACCGGGATGGTCAGTGAGGCCGCACCGCTGGAGTTGGTGGTCACGAAGGTGCCGGCCGGCACGGTGCCGCCGGTCTTCCAGATGCGGAAGCGCAGCGACTTCAGGTTGCTGTCGGCGTCCTTGGCGGTCGCCGACAGGGTGATGTTGGTCTTGCCGATTGTTATACCGGCGCCGGGGCCGGGCGTGCAGGCGCCACCGGGGCTGGAGGTGCCGGCGGTGGGCTCGGACGGCTTGCGGTTGTAGGTGGACTCGATCTGCGCCGTGGTCGCCTTGAACTTGCGCCAGGTCTGAGTGTCCGTCTCGGTCGTGGCCTGCATGCCCACAGTGATGTTCGCCCAGCCCTTGTCGGCCGCGGTCTGGGCAGTGGACGTGAAGTCGAAGACCTCGAAATCGTCCGGGCAGAGGGACGACGACCAGCCGTGCGCGAAGGACTTCTTCTCGATCACCGACGACCAGCTCGGCTGGGCCTTCCACGTGGTGCCGGACGAGATCGCGCCGGTGAGCCAGAACTCGAACTGACGCTTGTCGCAGGACCACGAGTGGTTGTTGAGAACCTTGAAGGTCGCCTTGGAGACCGTGGCGCCCTTGATCGAGCTGTCCCAGCCCATCCGCCAGAACGAGCGGGCGAGGCCGCCGGTGTCCTTCTCGTAGCCGACGCGGGCGTCGGAGGTGCCGTTGGAGAAGTTGGTGCCGTTGAAGAAGCTGGTGGTCGGGTACGGCCTGTAGGCCACCGTCCACGCGGCCCAGCTCGGGTTGAGCGGCGGGTCGACGAACAGCGGATAGCTCACGCCCTCGCGGTCGGCCAGGCCGGTCGCGGCGAGACCGAGGCCGAGCCGGGCGGAGGAGGTGTTCTCACCGGTCAGGGTGATCGGCAGCGGCGCGGACTGGGCGCCCGGCTCGATGCCGGTGAGGCCGGAGAGCTTCAGGACGTCGGCGCTGGTGGCGACCGAGGTGCGGTTCGGGGTGCCCTCGGGCAGCTCGGGGTCACGGCCGCTGGAGTCCCAGGCGAACGGCGTCGGGATCGTGCCGATCTCCTTGCCGTCCGCGCCGGCCTTGTCGAGGACCTGGACCCGGGTGGCCGCCGTGTCCTGCCGGAAGACGGCGGTGTCGGAGCGCAGCCCGTACGTGACGGTCTTCAGCGCCTCCTGCCGCGCGGCCTCGGGGGTCTTGACGATGAGGACCTGCGCCAGGCCGCCCTCCTCCCGGGTGACGAGCAGCAGGTCGACGCCCGGCAGCACCTCGGAGTAGAGGGCGCGCGGGCCGTCGAGCACCGGCTCGGGCAGCGCGCCCGGCCAGGTGTACGCGACCGTGTGGCCATCGAGGTCGATCTCGGCGAGCACCGTCTCGCCCGGGGCCTCGGCGCGCGTGAACGAGCGGTCGGCACGCGCCGGATGGGCGCTGCCGCTCGCGAAGCGCACCGGGACGACGGGGTTGACGGGTGCGATGCCGAGGCCGTGCGGGGCCTTCGGCGTCCGCTTGAGGGTGTTGTCGACCGGGGCCCAGTGGCCCTCGGCGTTCTTCGCCCGGACCGGCGTGGCGTTGGTCCGGGTGCGCAGCTGGCCGTCGGGCAGCGCCCAGGTCAGCGAGGTGGCCGTGGTGGCCGTGTCGATCAGGACCTGCTTGCCGGAACGAACGGCCAGGGCCACGGCGGTGGCCTCGTCGCGCGGGCCGGTCGAGGCGCGGGTGGCGTCGGCGGTGCTGCCGGACGCGGTGGGCGGGGTGCTGCCGCCCGGCTGCCACCAGGGCAGCAGCGCGGCGATCAGGGCGGCCAGGACGAGGCCGAGGGTCAGGGACAGCCGCGTGCGCGTGCGCACGAACGGGCTGAGATATCGGGGCGGCGCGGTCACGGCGGTCTACTCCCGTGGGAACCAATCGGATTGAGGACAGCACAGACAGCCCCGTCGGCAGGCCGCGAGGCAGAAGGCGCGCACACGATGACACACCCGGGGACCGGCGTCGATGCGTAAAGAGTTTATAAACTCGTTACTCTTCGTTGGAAACGATTTGACTGAGTGTCAATTGCGTCCGGTTCAGGGCTTTTATGGATTCTTATTGAGTTTCATCCGGTGAATCATCCATAAACCTCTGACGAGGCGTCAGTTGTGGCACGATGATCCACTTTGCGCCGTGGCGGAGATCACTGGAATCTGTTTCCGGACCCTCCCGGTGACCTTGAAATGTGGTCCGTCCATGACAGAGAGTGCGCACGCACGCGCCTGATCCAGGCGTGTGCCTTTTGGTGTTTCCGCACCTCGTCCGTTGTCTGAATTGCCAGGGTGGGAGTCGACGCGTATGCGTGCTTCAGGTCCGCTGTCATGGCTGGGGCGAGGACGCCCAGCCCTGACAGAGTCACAACGAAGGCGCCGGCGGCGAAGCCGCACGGCGACCGTCCTCCTGTTGTCCTCGACATTGACCGTGACCAGCCTGGGCGGTCAGGCGCTGGCCATCCCCGGTCCCGGCATGAGCCGCGACAAGGACCTCTCCAAGGTCGAGCTGCCGGAGCTGCCCAAGAGCACCGAACTCCCCGGCGACGAGACGGCCCAGAAGACGCTGACGCTGGCGCCCGAGGTTCCGATCGAGAGTTATACGCCGGCGAACATCACTCCGTGGGTCGACGGCAGTGGTAGCGCGAAGATCGAGTCGACGACCGCGCCCGGTGCCACGGTGCCGGTGACGAATGAGACGAACAATCTGCCGATTGCCATCGGTGTGCCCGAGGGCGGCGATGCCTCGGCCCTCGCCGGCAACTGGACTGTGGGGCTGGCTCCGCAGACCGCGTCGCAGGACGCGGGTGTGTCGGGTCTGGTCATGAAGGTGACCCCGCCGGCGACGGTCGACCCGACCGCCGAGGTGACCCTGACGGTCGACACGACCGGTTTCGCGGATCTGTATGGTCCGCAGGCGGCTGACCGTTTCGGTCTGATGCTGCTGCCGGAGTGCGTGTATTCCTCGCCGACGGAGGGTGACTGCGCGGACGACGCGGGTGTCACGACGATGTCCGTGTCCGAGGGGGACAAGGACGTCAAGAACGGCAAGGCCCACTTCCAGCGGCTGAGTTCCTCGGTCAAGGTCGTCGCGGCGAAGGACGCGCCGACCAAGTCGAAGGCCGCGAAGAAGGCGAGTACCCGCACCCTCGTCACCGGCACGATCCCGGTCGCCGGTCTGCTCGGCGAGGACGTCGCCTCGGCCGGCCAGGCCACCAAGGCGTCCTACGAGACCGGGGTGCGGCCTGTCGCCAACACGACCGGCGGTGCCGCGCTCGGCATGCTCGACACCGGCTCCTCGGTGCAGGGCGACTTCACGGCCTCCCCGCTGCTGTCGTCCGGCTCCTGGTCGGCGGGTTCTTCGTCGGGTGCGTTCACGTACTCGTACGACGTGCAGGTCCCCGAGACCGCCGGCGGCCTGATGCCGAAGGTCAGCCTGGCGTACTCCTCCCAGTCGGTCGACGGCCGGACCTCCTCGTCGAACAACCAGGCGTCGTGGATCGGTGACGGCTGGGACTACAACGCGGGCTCCATCACCCGTACGTACGTCAACTGCCGCGAGGACTCCAAGAAGGACGGTGCGAACAACAAGACGCACCGCACCGCGGACCTGTGCTGGGGCTCGGACAACGCGACCCTCTCGCTCGGCGGCATGACCACCGAGCTGGTCTGGGATGCCACGAAGGGCCCGAACGGCAGCGACGGCAAGCCCGTCGGCCAGTGGTTCACCGCCAACGGCGACGGCTCCAAGATCGAGCGGATCACCGGCAAGGCCACCGGCAACAATGCGAAGGACGGTGAGTACTGGGTCGTCACCACCAAGGACGGCACCAAGTACCACTTCGGTCTGAACAAGCTGCCCGGCTGGTCCGACAAGGGCACCAAGGACAACACCGCGGACGACGACCCGACCACCGACTCGGTGCTCACGGTCCCGGTCTACGGCAACCACCCGGGCGAGGACTGCTACAAGGGTCCGACCACCGACGACTGGAAGAACTCCTGGTGCACCCAGGGCTGGCGCTGGGGCCTCGACTACGTCGAGGACGTCCACGGCAACGCCATGTCGCTGTGGTGGAAAAAGGACCAGAACTACTACGCCCGGAACTTCAACTTCAAGGCCCCGGTCGTCTACGACCGCGACGGCTACCTGTCGCACATTCACTACGGCCAGCGCAAGGACAGCATCTTCACCGCCACGGCCCCGGCCCGCGTCGACTTCACCGTCGCCGAGCGCTGCTACGCCGTGGGCGGCGTCATTTGCAACGACGACAATTTCAACTCCAAGGACCCGGGCAAGTACCGGCCCTGGTTCGACACCCCGGCCGACCTGCGCTGTGCAGCCAAGAAGAAGTGCTGGAACGCCGGCCCGTCCTTCTGGACCCGCAAGCGCCTCGACAAGATCACGACCAAGGCCCAGCGGAGCACCGACACCACCACCCCCGACGTCGTCGACGAGTACCAGCTCAAGCAGTCCTTCGCCGAGCTGAAGACCGGCGCGAACACCGCCCTGTGGCTGGAGTCCGTCCAGCGCACCGGCTACGCCCGCAAGGGCTCCACCGACGACAGCATCACGCTCAACTCGGTGCGGTTCGAGCCGAACACCGAGGACATGCCCAACCGCGTCAAGGCGGTCCACCCGTCGCGTCCGGGCTTCTCCCGGCTGCGCATCGCGCGTGTCGTCAACGAGTACGGCGGCGAGACCGTCGTCAACTACAAGCCGATCGAGGACGACTGCCTCAACGGTCCGTTTCCGGGCAAGGACGACAAGGCGGCACTGAAAGCCAACCACCGGCTGTGCTACCCGTCGTTCTGGAACCCGGACCCCGAGGTCGAGGACATCGACTGGTTCCACAAGTACGTCGTGGACTCCATCGAGGAACTGCCCAACATCGAGGGCAGCTTCACGACCCGGACCTCCTACGAGTACAAGAACCCGGCGTGGAAATTCGCCGACGCCGAGTTCACCAAGAAGTCCACGCGTACGTATTCGCAGTTCGCCGGCTTCGAGCAGACCACGGTGATCACCGGCCCGAAGAAGTCCGCCGCGGACAGCGGCGAGGGCTCCACCCCCGACGAGGACACCCCGGGCCCCGACAGCCCGCGCTCCAAGTCCGTCACCCGCTACTTCCGCGGCATGGGCGACACCGTTCCGGTCAAGGACATCACCGGTGCCGAGATCGCCAAGGACCGCGAGGCATTCGCCGGCCGGATCGCCGAGGAGCTCACGTACACCGACTCCACCAAGGCCGACAAGGACTGGCTGTCCCGCTCGATCACCAAGCCCGAGGCCACCGAGCTGGCCAAGCGCGACCGTGACGACGGCCTGGACCCGCTGAAGGCGTGGCGGGTCACGGAGCCCGAGGAGATCGCCTACACCAAGGCGTCCGGCAAGAACAAGGACGACAAGGACGACAAGGGCAACGTCGGCCGCACCCTGCGCTCGGTGAAGACCACGACGACGTACGACGCGACGTACGGTCTGCCCGAGTTCGTGGAGTCGCTGGGCGACACCGAGAAGACCGGCGACGAGTCCTGCACCAAGCTGGATTACCTGCACCAGACCACCAAGAACCTCATCGGCCTGTCGAAGCAGGTCCTGGTCTCGCCGACGACCTGTGTGAACGCCAAGTGGACCGACCTGTCCACGCTCAGCGGCGCCAACCGCACCGCGTACGACGGCACGGCCTACGACACCGCACTCGGAGCGAACAGCCGCGGTCTGGCCACCGAGTCGTGGTCGCTCAACGGCGCCGGCACCGGCTTCGAGACCAACGGCACCACGGGCTTCGACGAGGTCGGCCGGGTGATCCGGACGACCAGCCCGGAACAGCTGAAGCAGCTGAGCCCGAAGTCCTCCACGATCACCTACGACCCGCCCCAGGGCCAGGTGTTCAAGGTCACCACGACCAACGTCCTCGGCCACAGCCAGATCCAGGAGCTGGAGCCGGGCCGCGCGGTCACCCTCAAGACGACCGACGTCAACAACTTCGTCAGTGAGGCCGTGTACGACCCGCTGGGTCGTCTGGCCGAGGCGTGGGCCCCGGGCCGTACCCCTGGTAGCGGCGTCCCGGACTTCCGCGCGGTCTACACGGTCCCGAAGGAGGAGACCGACCCGAAGGACCCGAAAACCAAGATCCGCAAGCCTCCGTACGTCACCACGTACGCGCGTGGCTACGAGGACCGGATCGAGACCTCCGTCACCCTCTACGACGGCCTCGGCCGTGAGCGCCAGACGCAGGAGGAGTCGGACAACGGCTCCGGCTGGCTGATCACCGACACGCTGTACGACAGCGCCGGTGAGGTCTACCAGACCAACAACGCCTATCTGACCCAGGAGGCCACGCCGGGCGAACTCTTCACCCCGGTCTCCGACACGGTCGTTCCCAACATCACCCGCTACACCTACGACGGCCTCGGCCGCGTGGTCAAGGAGACCCCGTACCTCAAGTGGGTCGACCCGAACACCAAGGAGTCCTACTCCAAGGCGTACGAGGAGCGGGCCACGAAGTACGAGTACGGCGAGGACTGGTCGAAGGTCGTCCAGCCGCAGGGTGACTCGTCCTACACGGTCTTCACCGACGCGCTGGGCCGCACGGTCCGCACGGACACCGACAATCCGGCGGCGCCCGGCGGGGTCACGTCGACGAGCTACGACTACGACGCGCATGGCCAGTTGGAGAAGGCGACCGCCTCCGCCGACAAGACGCACCCGTGGACCTGGACATACGACCACCAGGGCAAGCCGCTGACAGCGACCGACCCGGACACGGGCACGACCTCTACGGAGTACGACGCCTTCGGCCGCGTTCTGACCCTCACGAACGCCCGTGGCACCAAGGTCTGGAGCGGCTACGACGAGCTGTCGCGGCCGAAGCAGCAGCGCCTGAACAGCGCCGCCGGAACCGTGCTGGCCGACTACACGTACGACACCGTCCCGGGCGGCAAGGGCATGCCCGCGACCGCCACGCGCTACACCGACGGTCTGGCGTACACCCAGAAGGTCGACGGCTACACCAAGGACTACGCGCCGACCTCGACCACGCTGTCCCTGCCGCAGTCGATCGTCGACACGTGGGGCTTCAAGAAGGACTACACCTACAGCTACACGTATTCCGACAACGGAATGCTGGACGAGACCACGCTTCCCGCGGTGGGCAAGTTCGACTCAGAGAAGCTGGTCGTCCGCTACAACAAGCAGGGTCTGCCGCTCTCGATCTCCGGCAAGGACTGGTACGGCTCCGAGACGGTCTACGACCCGTACGGCCAGGTCATGCGCTCCACCCTGGGCGCCCAGCCCTACCGGGTGTGGACGCAGAACGCGTTCGACGAGTCCAGCGGCGCGCTCACGAAGCAGTCGGTCTACCGGGAGAAGGGCGGCGACGACGCGGACAAGTCCGTGGTCGGTGGCACCCTGGTCTCGGACCGGGGCTACACCTACGACCCGGCCGGCAACGTCACCTCGATCCAGGAGAACTCCACCGGGATCGAGGAGCGCCAGTGCTTCGTCTACGACCCGGTGGGTCAGCTCAAGTCGGCCTGGACCTCCAAGGACCAGACCAACTGCACCAACCCGAAGAACACCGACGGCACGCTCAACGTGGCGTCGGGCAAGGACGGCTCCGGCTACTGGCAGGAGTACGAGTACGACCTTCTCGGCAACCGCACCAAGCTGACCGAGAAGGACCTGGGCGGCAACACGGCCAAGGACGCGGTCACCGACTACGCGTACGGCAAGAACGCCGCGAAGGACCAGCCGCACACCCTGACCAAGGTCACCAAGAAGTACACGACCCCCGCGGGGGCGCAGGTCACGGCCGAGGCCACGCGACTGTACGAGCTGACCGGCGAGACCAAGTCGATCACCTCGGTCCAGAACGGTGACAAGCAGGACCTGACGTGGACCTGGGACGGCCAGGTCGAGCGGATCACCGGTTCGGGCTCCGGAGGCAAGACCCCGTACGTGGGTCTCGGCCAGAAGTGCATCGACCTCAAGTCCGGTCTCGCCGCGGCGGGTCAGCCGGTCCAGCTCTACCAGTGCAACGGCACGGTGGCGCAGGCCTGGCACTTCGACCCGGTCCCGGCCACGGCCTCGGCTCCGCAGGCGAACCCGGACCTCGGCACCCTGAAGATGTACGACACCTGGTGTCTGCAGCCGGCCGCCAACGCCGCCGGTTCCGCGGTCCAGCTGAAGAAGTGCGACGGCGGCAGCGCCCAGCAGCTGAAGCGCAACGCCGCGGGTCAGTTGACCCACGTCGACTCCAACCTGTGCCTCGCGGTGCAGGGCGCGGCGAACGTGAGCGGCACCGCGATCGTGCTCGCCACCTGTGACGCGGCCCAGGCCGCCCAGCAGTGGCTGCCGCAGAACGACACCCGGCACATCTACGGCCCCGACGGCGGACGTCTGCTGACCATCCAGGGCAAGCAGGCCACGCTGAATCTCGGTGAGGCGCAGGTCACCGTCCAGCAGGGCGGCGTCCTCGTCCGTACCGAGCGCACCTACGCGGCCCCCGGCGGCGCGGTCATGCGTTACGCCAACGGCACGGGCGGGGAGGTGCTCACCGCGCTCGCCTCGGACCACCAGGGTTCCGCGTACGCGGAGGTCGCGCTCACCAGCGGCATGCCGGTCCGGATACGCAAGCAGGATCCGTTCGGCAACCAGCGTGGCGCCGACACGGTGGGGCAGAACTTCCAGAACAGCAACGGATTCCTGGGCAAGTCCCGTGACGACGCCTCCGGCTTCCAGCCGCTGGGCGCCCGTCTCTACGATCCGACGGTCGGACGTTTCCTGTCCGCCGACCCGGTGCTCGACCTGAACGACCCGCAGCAGGCCAACGGGTACGTCTACGCCCACAACAACCCGGTCACGTACTCGGACCCGACGGGTCTGGCCATCAGCCTGACCGCCTCGGAGAAGGCCGCGGCCCTCGCGGGCGCGGGTCTGTCGGCGGCCCAGGTCGCGCAGGCGCAGGCGATGCAGGGCAAGTCCCTCACCTCCGTCATCCTCGGGGTCGCGTGGGAGACGCTGAAGGACTTCATCGGCATCAACGACGCCATGGCCTGCTTCGGCGGTGACATGTGGTCCTGCGTGAGCATCGCGGTCGACGCGATCCCGTGGTCGAAGCTCGGCAAGATCCCGGCGGTCATCAAGGCCGTCAACCGCACGATCGACGCCATCAAGGCGTTCAAGGTCGCCAAGAAGGCCGCCGAGGCCGTCCTCAAGGCAGCCAAGGCCGCCGAAGCGGCAGCGCTACGGGCCAAGAAACTCGCCATCGAGAAAGCCAAGAAGGAAGCCGCGCAACGAGCGAAGAAGAAAGCCGCCGAGGCCGCCAAGAAACTAGCCGACGCGGCTGCCGCCGCGAAACGGAAGACAGGCAATCCCGCCCAGAAACAGGCCCAGGTCAAGGCCGCCCCGAAGGTCTCCTCCCACAGCACAGGCGGCGGCAAGGGCGGCGGCAGCAAGAGCTCCGGCGGAGGCGGCGGCGGCAACTCCGGCGGATCCGCCCGCAGCAAGGGCGGATCGAGCGGCTCCGGCGGCGCCGGCAAGGTGGAGGAAGGCGGCAGCAGCGGCTCCTGCTCGACCGGCAACAGCTTCGTGCCGGGCACCAAGGTCCTCATGGCCGACGGCACCACGAAGCCGATCGAGCAGGTCAAGGCCGGCGACAAGGTCGTGGCGACCGATCCGAAGACGGGCGAGACTCGGATCGAGACGGTCACGGCCGAGATCAAGGGCCAGGGCCTGAAGCACCTCGTCAAGGTCACGATCGACGTAGACGGCAAGAAGGGCACCAAGACGGCCCAGGTCACCGCGACCGACGGCCACCCGTTCTGGGTCCCCGAGCTGGGCAAGTGGATCAAGGCCACCGACCTGCATGACGGCCAGTGGCTGCAGACCAGCGCCGGTGTGTACGTCCAGATCAGCTCGGTCCAGCGCTGGACGAGCCCCGGAGCGACGGTTCACAACCTGACCGTCGGTGACGTCCACACGTACTATGTGCTGGCGGGGCCGTCCTCTGTCCTGGTACACAACGCCACTTGCCCCACGGCAGAGGAAATGGAGGACGGCCTCAGCCGAGCACACGAGGCGGCCAACGCCTTCGCGGAACCGGGTGGAATGTCCGGACATCTCGCCCTCGCAGACGGCCAGCGCTTCGACCTCTCGTCGGGTCGGACTCCGAACGGACAGTGCCGAAACTGTCTTCCGGGTCACGTGGCTCCTCCGGGTACGACGCGTGAGAACTTCCACCACCTGGAGAACCAGAGCGCTGCCATCATGCGGCGAAATCCCGGAGTGAACGCAACGCTCTACATCACCGGGACCTATGGTGCGTGCCAGTACTGCAGGGACGCTATGCGGGCGATGCTTCCTACAGGCGGGCGCTTGCTGGTGATCTGGAGAAATGACAACGGAGCGATCAGAAACCGAATGTTCATCGGAGGTTAATCGGCGGCATTGAAGCTCCCGGCAGGCCACGCATCTGCCGGGAGCTTCCTGCCCTCGAGGTCATGACATAATCGCGAGGTGATCAATCCATCTGATATCGATCTCGTTGAATTCCTGACCCGATGGCACGGCGCACCGCAATCCGACGTTCAGCCCATGTCGACCGAGGCTCTCTGGCTTCCTCAGCCACTCCAGGAGTGGCATGGGCTCGCCTCCCGCTGGACGAAGTTGGAGCGTGGGGGAAACCGAATGGTCGAGCCTTCCAAGATCCATATGGATCAGGGGCGGTTCGTCTTCATGAAAGACGCAACTGGTGACTGGATCTGGACTTTTGGTGCGGATGACCCAGGTGTGGTATTTGAGGGAATTCCGGGCGGAAACTTGGATCGCGTTCCGGAGTCCCTTACTGAATTCCTTAAGCATGCGACCGTCATTGGAACGCTCATGGCAGCAGACTTCCGGCGGTTGGGTGATCAGGTGCCGGACGAGGCGCTGCCCTCGATTCTCGATCCGATGCAGGAGGTCGGTTTCGGCGGCTGGAAGTGGCCGGATCCTGGTTATCGCACGTTCATGAGCGATTCTCTGCTCGCGTCCGTGGGGCCAGCGGTCGATCCCGCTTCACCATGGCTGAACAGGTCTGGTTATTCCGCTGTGCGCATTGCGGGGATCGACCTGGCGTCCCTTGAATATCTGGACGTCGACACCACCGTCCAGTGGATTTAACGCGACCCCGACGACGAGTGCTGAGCTGAGGCATCTCCGTCGCCGCGGTCGGGCCGAGGTCTCGACTGGCTCGCACGTTTAAATCGGCCACCGACTCCATCGGCAGGCCATCACCCCTGCTGCGGCGAACGAGTTCGTGCACGGTACCTGTACACGAGCAAACAGAAGTCCCGCCCAGTGACCTTCTGGCGGGGCTTCTGCGTGGGGTGACGGCAGTAGTTGACGGCAACGTCAGCGGACGAGGAGTGTGCGGGGTGGCGGTTCATGGCCGTCCGAGCTGACCGTCTCGGCGTTCTCCGGACTGTTGAGGACTGTGCCGAGCGCGTTGATGGCGTCGTGCTGGAGGCGGAGCCTTACGTGGGCGTAGACGGTGGCGGTGAGGCCGATGTGGGCGTGGCCGAGGAGTTCCTTGATCACGATGAGGTCGACGCCTTGCTCCAGGAGGAGGGTGGCGGTCGAGTGCCGTCGGATGCGGCGGAGTCCGGCCCGGTCGAGGAGTCGGCCGAAGCAGCGGGTGAGGTTGGCTGGGTCGAGAGGGCCGCCGGTCGGGGTGGCGAAGACGAGGCTGCTGTCTCTCCAGGCTGACCCTGCGGTCTCGCGCTCCTTGCCCTGCTGTTCCTTGCGCTTCTTGAGCGAGTGGATGCATTCGGTCGGGAGCACGATACGGCGTTCGGACGCCCGGGTCTTGGTGGGAAGGTGGGTGAGGCCGCCGGTTCGGGTGCGCTGGAGGGAGCGGCGGATGGTGGCGGTGCCTGCGTTGAGGTCGAGGTCTTCCCAGTGGAGGCCGAGGAGTTCGCCGTTGCGGAGTTCGGTGCGCCGGGCGAGTTCGTACAACGCGTGGAACCGGTCGCTGCGGGCCGCGTCGAGGAATCGGCGCACCTCGGCTGCGGTAAGGGGCTGGAAACGCCTTGGCCGGAGTCCGGTGGTCTTGACGTTCCGGGCGACGTTGCGGGGCAGCTCGTCTTCGCGGACGGCGCGCTGGAACCGGAGTCTGACCCTTCAGCTGTAGATCATGATGGCTGCGGTAGTTCAGTGCTCTCCTTCCGGGGGTAACTGCCGTGTATGAAGGCGGAGTTGCTGGAGGTCCCGTTCGAGGTCTCGGACCGGGAGTGGGTGGAGGAGTGGGCCGGGCGGCTGGACGATCTACTGGTGGGGGTCGGCCGGTTTTTCGGGCGGGTGGAGACGCAGTGGCGCGGGGAGGCGTGCATCCGGGGGCTGCTGGGCCCGGCCTCGCGCAAGAACGGCTGGCAGCTTGCGGAGTATGCCGGGGACCGGGCGCCGTGGAATCAGCAGCACTTGCTGGACCGGGCGCGCTGGGATGTGGATGGGGTGCGGGACTTCACCCGCCGCTACGCCGTCGCCCAGCTGGCGGACGACGGGGTGGGTGCGGGGCCGGGCGGGGCGGGAGTGCTGGTCGTGGACGAGACCGGCTTCGCCAAGCGCGGCAAGGCTTCGGCCGGGGTGGCCAGGCAGTACTCCGGCGCGCTCGGCGGGGTCTTCCCCTGCCAGGTCGGGGTGATGGCCGCGTGGGCCACCGGTGCCGGGCAGACCCTGATCGACCGGGAGCTGTACCTGCCCAAGGAGTGGACCGACGCTCCGGAGCGCTGCCGGGCGGCGCACGTGCCGCCGGAGCGCGGCTTCCTGACGAAGCCGCGGCTGGCGGAGGCCATGATCGCTCGCGCGCTGCCCGACCTGCCCGGTGGCGCAGGGGCCGTGTGGGTGGCTGCCGACGAGGTGTACGGGCGTGAGCAGGCATTCCGGTCCTTTCTGGAGGAGCGTCGGCTGCCGTACGTGGTGAACATCCAGGCGAACACGCCGGTGATGGCGCGGCCGGGGTGGCGGCACGCCGCGCGCCTGGTGGAACGCGTGGCACGGGAGGAGGACTGGGTCGAACTGGCGGCAGGCCCCTCGCAGCTGGACACCCGTAGCTGGCAGTGGTGGGTACGCAGGCTCCCCGGTCCCGGCGACCTGGCCGACGGGGAGGTATGGGCGCGGTGGTTCATCGCCCGGCGCCGTTCCGGGGAGCCCGGCAAGAGGGACTACTACCTGGGCTGGGGCCCTGCCGACACACCGGTGGAGGAGATCGTCCTGGTGCCCGGGGCACGCTGGCGGGTCGAAGAAGCGATCAAGCTCGCGAAGTCCGCGTGCGGTCTGGCCGATTACGAGGTCCGCTCCTTCCACGGCTGGTACCGCCACATCACTCTCGCCCAGCTCGCAGCCGCGTTCCTGGCCGGCTGCGACGCGGCCACCGCCCGCGAGAGCGGCCCGCCGGCCTCCACCCGCTTCGGACAACCGCCGTCGGCCGCAGCCGCGAGCAGCGGTCAGAGAGGGGGCCGGTCATGACCCCACCAGCCCGCCGGTCCCCGTACGCTTCACCGCCTTCGAGATCCGCCGCCTGATCCTCCTGCTCACCCCGCTGCCCGAACGCGACGAGCGCATCCGCCACGGCCTGGCCTGGTCCGCCTACCGACGCCTCCATCAGGCCGTTGCCCGCTCCTGCCACCGGCACCGCCGAGCACAGCAGCGCACGACACGGGCCCGAGATCACACACCGCCAGAACTACCGCAAGGCCCCTGATCTACAGCTGAAGGGTCGGAGGGCAAGCTGTTCAGAGTTTCTTTACTTGATCAAGGGCGTCCCGCTGAAGCGGGCCGCCGCGCGCCGGCGGTCGGAGACCGCCGCCCGCTCCTGTCTACCGCCCCGCTGGCGACGGCCGCCGACCACTCGGCGCGCAGGGCCCAGAGGCATAGGCCGGACTGTCAATCGGAAGCTCCGCTGTCCGACCGCTCAGCAGCAGACCGGCCGGGTTCCCGAGAGGCCGTCCGGCGAGCTCGTACCGTGCGGCGTCGACACCCCGGCGGAGCTGTCGTCCGGAACGCGGCCGTTGTGCCTGGCTGGGACCGTGACGATGGAGATAACTGGGCTGATGCCAGTGCGGGGTTGAGCGAGACACACGTGACGGGTGATCGGTCGGCGCGCCCGCCGTCGTGGCTGACTTTCTGTGGCTGAAGCCAGAACCTCATGGCCATGGGCACGGCACGCACGTAAGGGCCCGCCCCTGCCAGGGCTGACGAGGAGGGGGAGCCTCGATCGGCCGTGCCCGGCAGGGACGGGAGTTGGGTGGGTCAGCGCGGTGCGACGCCTGGTCGAGAGAGGCGGGTCACGTTCGCCGCCAGGCCCGCCAGGGGCGGGTGATGATCTCCCGGTAGGTGTGGTGGGACGGGTTCTGGCCGCAGTGCCGCAGCACCCAGTCCTGCGGTTCGGCGAAGTCCTCGCTTGACGGTGAGGTCTCTTGGTCCACGGCGCACTGCATCGCGTACAGGACCGGCTCCGCGTCCGGCTCGCGGTCGGGCTGGAGCGTCCAGGTCTCGTAGCGCAGGACCGAGCGAGGGGTCACCGTCCCCACCTCCGGTTGGCCACGGCCACCTTCGCGCTCAACTCCTCCGTCGGAGTCGGCGGGCGAACGTCTGCGGGTGGCACGTCCCACTCCAGGCCACCGCGCGGCGGTCGAAGCTGCACGTACGGCCCCACATGCCCCATCACCACGCCCACCTTGCCGCTCCGCCGGTCGACCACCAGGGCGCCGGCATCGGGCGAGACGGTGTGCCCGTCGGCATCAGGGGTGGGGGCCGTCATCGTGACCACCCCGGCGAGGCGGCGCACGACCGGACGTCCAGTCGCAGGGCGGGAACACATGGGGTGGTGCTCATTGGCACGGTGACGCTCCTCGGCAGCGTTGATGCGTGCCCCTGGGCCTGTTGGTGCCGCAGGGTCGGCACCGATCCTCACGCCGGTCACCGGGACGAAGGAACCTCCACCAAACCCCACTTCGGGACGTCCTGCACCGTGTAGAACGTCCCTAGTGCCGTCCTGAGATGAGGGGGGAGACTCGTGCTGAACGAGAGACTACGAGCCGTCATGGCGGCGGGAGGCTGGACGTACGCCGCACTCGCTCAGCAGGTCGAGGTCGACCCCAAGTCGGTCGAGCGCTGGGTGAACCTCGGGCGTATCCCACGTCGTGCCACCGCCCTCCAGGCGGCCAAGGCCCTGGGAGAAGACGTGCACGCACTCTGGCCGGCGCTCCGCCAGGCCCGCCCCGCCCGCGCCATCAGCCCTGAGTTGGTGGCGCTCTACGAGCAGCGGGCCGACATCCCCGTCTCGATGTTCACCGACCTGATGGCCCAGGCGCGGGAACGGATCGACATCCTGGTCTACGCGGCCGTCTTCCTCCACGAGGCGTACCCGCGGTTGAACGAACTCCTCACCGAACGCGCCGCCGAAGGCTGCACCGTCCGCATCGCGATCGGGGACGCCGACAGCGACAACGTCCAAGCCCGCGGTCAGGAGGAGCGGTTCGGCCACGGCATCGAATCCCGCTGCCGCCTCGCCCTCATGCACTACAGACCCCTCGCCAGCGCCCCGGGCATCGAAGTCCGCACCCACGAAACCACGCTCTACAACTCCCTCTACCGCGCTGACGACCAGCAACTCGTCAACGCACATGTCTGGGGCGTCAACGCGTACGCCGCCCCCTTGTGGCATCTTCGCCGACACGAAGCAGGCGGCATGTTCGACACCTACACCGAGAGCTTCGACGCCGTGTGGGCGACCGCAACCCCCGTACGAGAGGAAGGCTGACCGTGGCCCGCACCGAGTACTACGACGACCCGAACGCGCCCAAGCCGAACAGCATGGTCGTCGCGGCATCCGCCGTCGTCACCGACGACCACGGCCGCATCCTCCTCCAGCGCCGCCGCGACAACGACCTGTGGGCGCTGCCCGGCGGAGGAATGGACCTCACCGACTCCCTGCCAGGCACAGCCGTCCGCGAAGTCAAGGAAGAGACCGGCCTGGACGTTGAGATCACCGGCCTGGTCGGCACCTACACCGACCCGAAACACATCATCGCCTACACCGACGGCGAGGTCCGCCGTCAGTTCAACGTCTGCTTCACCGCCCGCATCACCGGCGGCCAACTGGAGATCTCCGACGAGTCCACCGAACTCCGGTTCGTACCGCCGGAAGAGATCGGGCAGTTGCCGATGCACCACACCCAACGACTCAGGCTCCAGCACTACCTGGAACAGCGCGAGAAGCCGTACCTGGGCTGAACAGGCTGACGGCAGTAGCGACGGCAACAACCCCGGACAACCACGGACACTCACGCACGTCACCGGACCAGCAAACCGCACTTGACCTGCGAAAAAGCAGGTCGAAGGCTTCGCGTAGCACACGTACTATGTGCTCGCGGGCACCGCTCCGGTCCTCGTTCATAACTGTGGTGGTACTGCCACCGTTTCGTACGACCCGGATATGGGTCCTACCGGACACGCCATAATTCGCATCGATATGGCCGACGGTCGATCGCAGATTACCGAGCAGGTAATTAATGGAATTCCCGCCAGGCCGGGCCAGTACAACGGGCTTCCGACCACAGGTGCGCACGCATTCCCCGAAGACCTCGGACCTAACACGAGGAGTCTCACCTTCGACTTGCCGAACGCAGAAGCTGCCCACGCGGCTCAAGGGAGGACCATTGATGCGGATCTCGGAGCGTACGACGGGATGGACAATAGTTGTGTGACCTATTGTGTTGACATTCTGCGGGCCGGTGGGGTCAACCTCCCGGAAGGGCGTCGCGGGATGGCCGTGCTACGAGGAAGGATGAACAGAGGGTGAGTCAAGCAGGTGGGCCGTCCGAGTACGTCAAGGTCTTGGCGGAGATTATCGTCAGCCCGAGAGTCGGCGGATTGCATCTTCGTCGAGTGGGTGAACTTCTCGTCGCACGCGAAGAGTTGAATGAACGGTTTCTAGATGCCGGTAGGCGCAAATTCTCGGATGCCGAGTTCGATGACATCGTGATCAAGTCGTCAGAGCTTGATGACGAATATGTTCGAGTGTGGAGGGCCTGCGAAGAGGCAACTCGGGACTGGCGTCACTCTGAAGGCCTGTCAGCATTGGCCTTTGCGTTGAAGCAAGCAGCCGATTTCTATCGCGGGGTTGCAGCCGCTGCTTGACGCTGAACAGAAATGAAAGGCGAACGGCCCCGCCGGGTCTATTCCGGTGGGGCCGCTCGTGTGTGTCGGGGGCGCCTGACGGCAGTAGTTGACGGCAACGTCAGCGGACGGGTGCTCCACAGAGCGGAGGTTCGCCGCGGTCGTCGGGCTGGCTAGTACTCCAGCTGTAGATCGTGATCACGGTTGTCTCGGCCGGGGAGCGAGGGTGCACGGCTGATCGTGATCCGTCGGATGGCGGGGGTGGACCGGGGCGTGTTGAGCAGGCACCATGCCCCGGTGAGCATCATCATCAAGTTCTTCGCTGCACCGGATGACGAAGCGGCGGCGGCTGTCGTGGAGCGCGGGCCCGATGGGGTTTTCGAGTCTCTGGTCTTCGGCAACTTCGACATCGAAGAGGCGATGATCGAGTGGGAAAGCCCCTTCACGGGTCGTCGTTTCGAAGACCTCGTTGCTGCTGATGAGCCGCGGGTCGTGGCCGACCCCCGTGACGGCGAGGGCCCCCTGGTCCTTGTTGCGTCCGCACCTCTCCAGGACGCGCTTGCCACTGCTGATCAGCCCAGACTGGCCGAGGTCAGCGAGCTGTGGGTTCGAGAACGGGCAGTGGAAGGCGAGACCTTCGACCCGGAGTTGGCGACCGAGCTCCTGGACGAGCTGGCCAACCTCGCCCGCACCGCTGGTGGACGAGATGCCCGTCTGTACTGCTGGACGGCCTAACTCCAGCCCCTGGATCGCGCTCCTGCCGGTGCGGACATGGGTGCGGCCACCGTTGATCATCGGTGTGTGAAGACAAACGATCATGCGGTGGCCGCAGGTCACAGCGTAGGCCCTGCCCGCTGGCAGGATGCGTTCGAGGGCCTGATGGACCGCATAGCGAGCCGGTTCACCCGGGTTGAACCCCGCCGCCGGATACGACGGCTGGTACTCGGGCTGCTTTCGGACCTGCCGCGCAAGAACTGCTGGACCATCGCAGAATGGGCTGGGGAGGTAACCCCGGACGGGATGCAGCACCTGCTGAACCGGGCCAAGTGGGACGCCGACGCGGTCCGCGACGACCTGCGCGACTACGTGGTCGAGCACCTGCACGACGACCAGGCGGTGCTCGTGGTCGACGAGACCGGCGACGTGAAGAAGGGCAGCCACACCGTCGGCGTTCAGCGCCAGTACACAGGCACCGCCGGCCGGATCGAGAACTCCCAAGTCGCCGTCTACCTGGTCTACGCCGGCCGGTGCGGACACGCTGCGGTGGACCGTGAGCTCTACATCCCACGCTCGTGGACCGACCAGCCCGACCGCTGCCGGGCCGCCGGACTCGCCCCGGACACTGCGTTCGCAACCAAGCCCGAACAGGCTGCCCGCATGATCGCCCGATTCCTGGACGCCGGCCACCGCGCCCCCTGGGTGGCCGGCGATGAGGTCTACGGCGGCAACCCGAAACTGCGGACCGCACTGGAAGAAGGCGCCACCGGCTATGTTCTCGCCGTGGCCCGAAGTCACGAAGTCACCACCCATGGCGGGAAGTTCAAAGCAGAGGCCCTGGCCAAGAAGCTCCCCAGACGGGCCTGGCAAAAGCTGTCCGCCGGGGCCGGAGCCAAAGGGCAACGCTTCTACGACTGGGCGGTCATTGCCCTGCCCGACCCCCGCCAGTTGCTAATCCGCCGCAACCGCACCACTGGCGAACTTGCCTACTACCGCTGCTACTCGCCCCAGTCGGTGCCGTTGACCACCTTGGTGCGAGTCGCGGGATCGCGGTGGCGGGTCGAGGAGACATTCCAGTCCGGGAAGGGTCTTGCTGGACTGGACGAGCACCAGGTCCGCCGTTACGCGTCCTGGTCCCGCTGGGTCACCCTCGCCATGCTCGCCCACGCCTTCCTCGCCGTCGTTCGCGCCGACGAACACGCCAACCGGCCCGCCCCTGACGGCCTGATGCCGCTGACCTGCAACGAGATCGCCCGCCTGTTCATCACCCTCGTAGCCCAACCCGTCCACGACGCGGCACACCTGCTCCGTTGGTCCCACTGGCGACGCCGCCACCAGGCACGATCCCAAGCAAGCCACTACCACCGCCAGAGCGCAGCCCCAGCATGATCACGATCTACAGCTGGAGTACTAGGGCCGCTGCGGCTTGATGAGCTCGGTTTTTTAGAGACCGATGGTCGACTGGTGGCGGAGGCGCTGCAGGCGGCGTTGCCCGCGATCGGTGAGGCACCCGGCTGCGGCAGCATTCGCGAAGATCTTTACCAGCTGGGCCGACGGCTGCGCGACGCCATGCTCTCCAGGCCCGGAACCGCCCTGCTTTCCGTGCTTCACGAGTGCGACTCGAGCGTCTCCGGACGCTTCCAGGCCGTGATCTTCCAAGGCGTGATCCAGCCGTCCACCGAGCTCTTTCGGAAGGTCGTGAGCCGGGGTGTCGAGCGGGGTGACGTCCGTTCCGATGCGACGAGCGAGTCGGCCCTGGACGTGATCCTCGCGATGATGGTGTACCGCAGCAAGGTGTGCGGCAGCGAATGGCCGGATGCGTATATCGCCGAATTGATCGATCAGATCATGGTTCCACTGCTTCGGCCTTCCGGCAGCTGAACGCAACTGGTGGCAGCCGGACCGTGAGGTTCCGTCGGAGCGACGCCACGGGCCGCACGACGGTCAGGCGCCCCGGGGTGTTCGTGGCGTCTCTGTCGGCGTACCCTGACTGGCGCCATGCCGTACGAACCACCCACGCACACCGTCGAGCGCTCACTGCGCGCTACCACTGGTGCCAAGACCGTCGCCGGTGTCGACGAGGTCGGACGCGGAGCGTGGGCCGGACCGGTCACCGTGTGCGCGGCTGTCACCGGCCTGCGCAAGCCCCCCGCCGGACTCACCGACTCCAAGCTGATCAGCCCGAAGCGCCGCGCCGAGCTGGCGCCGCTGCTCCAGGACTGGGTCACGGCCTACGGCCTCGGTGACGCCTCCCCGCAGGAGATCGACGAGCTCGGGATGACCGCGGCTCTGCGCCTCGCCGCCGTACGCGCCCTCGAAGCGCTGCCCGTGCGCCCCGACGCAGTGATCCTCGACGGCAAACACGACTACCTGGGAAAGCCCTGGACGGTCCGAACCGTCATCAAGGGCGACCAGTCCTGCATCGCGGTCGCGGCCGCCTCGGTGATCGCGAAGGTCCACAGGGACACGATGATGGCCGAACTGGGCGCGGAATCGGGGGAGTATGCCGCTTTCGCGTTCGATGCGAACGCCGGCTACCCGTCCCCCGTGCACAGGGCCGCCCTGGAGGCGCTGGGGCCCACGCCCCTGCACCGCCTCTCGTGGTCCTACCTCGACGCGCTGCCCAGGTGGCAGCACCTGAAGAAGATCCGCATCTCCGCCGAGGCGGCTGCACTGGAAAGCGGGGGCCAACTCGGCTTCGACTTCTGATCGCGCATTTGTGCCTACCCGCCGACGCCCTCTGCGTCGGCGTTTGATAGACAACCACCCATGCCTCTCATCCCCGAGGAGCCTCAGATTCACGAGAGCGCCCAGGGTCCCCGCGTCACTCCGGCCGCAGGCCGCACCGCGCCGACCCCCCGTCCCGTACCCGGCCCGCGTTCCGCGGCCACGCCGCGCCCCGGTCGTCCGGGTCCTGGCCCCGCGAGGCCCGCGCCCCCGGCGCAGCGCCCGCAACCCACCTCCGGTCAGCCTCAGGCGGCCCGGTCGGAGAATCGTTCCGCGCCGCAGTTCCAGCTGATCCCGGCCTCGGTCGGCAGTGCGCTCGACGCCGCCGACGAGGCCGTCGATCTGCTGCTCGACTCCGGACGCGCTCCGGGCGACATCCTGGTGCTCACCACCGGTGAGCAGCACCCTTGGGCGGTGCACGAACTCTCCTTCGGAGAAGCCGCCTACTGGGCCCAGCACGACGCGGGCGACGACGTCTTCTTCGCCGGTGCCGTGGCCGCGGACCGGGTGAAGGCCCGCCCCGTGGTGATCGTCGCGGTCAACGGTGACCTCGATGACGCCACCGCCCGTGTGCTGCCTCTCGCGAGGGAGCGAGCCGGAGCCTTGCTGGTCGTCTGCGGTGACCCGCAGCGGATCAACGCCGTGCTCGGCGCCGGCGTCTGAGCCGAACGATGCGCACGGCCGTGGTGACCCGGCTGCCCGACGGGGTGGCCGGGCCCACGACCCGGGTCAGCGGGCCGCAGTACGTCGCAGTGCCTCCGCCGCACCGCCGCCGGTGCGCAGCGGGAACGGATCATGCTCGGCAACCGTGTCGGCGAGAGCCGCAGGCGTCGATATGGAGTTGGGCCGACGGCCGCCCCGGCCCTCGCCCAGCACCTGCCACCCGCCCCGCGTCAGCGTGATGTACGCGCCGCACCGCAGGCCGTGCAGCGTGCAGGCGTCCCGCAGACCCCACATCCACGCCCCGTCCTCCTCCGTCCACCGCTCGTCACCCTCGCGGCAGTAGAGCAGCACCGCGGTGCGGACGGGGGTGCGGCGGCGCAGATCGTGCGGGATGACCCGGCGCAAATGCGCCAGCAGTGCGTTCCGGAACTCCCAGCCGTCCGCGGAGACGGAGCGACGGGCGAACGAGGCGCTGGCTGTGAGGCGTTCCTCATGGTCGAGTACGGCGACGACAGCGGTCTGCGGGGTCGGCCGGTGCCGGGTGTGCAGGCCGCTGACCACCTCGCGCGGGCTGCGCAGCAACGGTATGCCCGCGGCGGCCCACTCGGCCGGTTCGAGCATTCTGGCAAGGCGGTTGGCGGAGTCGGCGGACACCGCGGACGCCGACATCGAAGTGGCTGCGGACGGAGCGAATCCGAAGGTCACGATCCTCCCTTCGCATACGCGCCCACGGTGCGGGCAGGGTTGGGTGGGGCGCACCGCGGCACAGCCCTTCCGGGCCGCGAAAGGACCGTGCGGGGAGCGAGTTCAATTCTTCCTGGCGTATCGGCAGGCGGCAACGAGCAATTGGCGCGGCTGATGGAAATCGGCCGGAATGACACGGATATCCCTGCCCAAACCGTGGACGGATGACGCCCCTGTCACGCCTGAACGGCGAGGACCAGCGGAAACACCCCCTCCGCACCGGCCTTGCGCAGCAGCCGCGCCGCCCAGATCGCCTCGTCCTCCTTGCCCGGGAGCAGCAGTACCTCGGCGCGCTCGACGCCCCGGCCCGCGCGGTCCACCTGCTGGTAGCAGTCGATGGGGGAGGAGGGAGAGCCGAGGTGCACGACGAAGCCGAGGTCGAGTTTCTCGAATCCCATGCCGAGCGCGGACGGACAGATCGGCGAGCGTGGTCCGCAGCCGTCGGTAGTCGGGCCGGAAGTCGTGGCCCCAGTCGGAGATTCAGTGCGCCTCGTCGACCACGAGCAGCCCGGTGGCGGCGGGGCGGGGCAGGACCTGGTCCCGGAAGTCGGGATTGTTGAGCCTTTCGGGGCTGCGGGACTGGGAAGGCATTCGAACTCCAGGCGGGTTTGAAGCTCTGACCTGCGTAAATGTGCCGATCGAGGGCGTTCAGGGCCGAGCGCTCGGCCCTGAAGGCCGCCGATCCGTGCGTGGTAGGCGCACCCTTCGTAAGCCCTTTGCCACGCTGGGTGGATTCGCTGATTGTCAGTGCTATCGGGTTGCATGGGGGCCATGAACAACCTGGAGCTGCGTACTGAAGCGGATGCCATCCTCGCTGAGCTGGTCGGTGCCCCGGGGGGTTCGGCGCAGCTGCGGGAGGACCAGTGGCAGGCGGTGGCGGCTCTTGTGGAGGAGCGCCGGCGGGCGCTGGTGGTGCAGCGCACCGGCTGGGGCAAGTCGGCGGTGTACTTCGTGGCCACCGCTCTCCTGCGGCGTCGTGGCTCGGGTCCCACGGTGATCATCTCGCCGCTGCTGGCGCTGATGCGTAACCAGGTCGAGTCGGCGGCGCGGGCCGGTATCCACGCGCGCACCATCAACTCGGCCAATCCGGAAGAGTGGGAGACGATCTACGGAGAGGTGGAGCGCGGCGAGACCGACGTTCTTCTTGTGAGCCCGGAACGTCTGAATTCCGTGGATTTTCGCGATCAGGTGCTGCCAAAGCTTGCGGCCACGACTGGTCTGCTGGTGGTCGACGAGGCGCACTGTATTTCCGACTGGGGTCACGACTTCCGGCCCGACTACCGGCGGCTGCGGGCGATGCTGGCCGAGCTGCCCGCAGGCGTGCCGGTGCTCGCCACGACGGCGACCGCCAACGCGCGCGTGACCGCGGACGTGGCCGAACAGCTGGGCACCGGTGCCGGCGAGGCCCTGGTGCTCCGCGGCCCGCTGGAGAGGGAAAGCCTTCGGCTGGGTGTGGTGCAGCTGCCGGATGCCGCGCACCGCCTGGCCTGGCTTGCTGAGCATCTGGACGACCTGCAGGGCTCGGGGATCATCTACACCCTCACTGTCGCCGCGGCCGAGGAGGCCACGGCTTTTCTGCGGCAGCGCGGCTTCCGCGTCGCCTCATACACGGGGAAGACGGAGAACGCCGACCGGCTGCAGGCCGAGGTCGACCTGCAGGAGAACCGAGTGAAGGCACTGGTCGCGACCTCGGCGCTGGGCATGGGCTATGACAAGCCAGACCTGGGGTTCGTGGTGCACATGGGGTCGCCCTCCTCGCCGATCGCCTACTACCAGCAGGTGGGGCGTGCAGGCCGCGGTGTGGCCCACGCCGATGTGCTGTTGCTGCCGGGCAAGGAGGACGAGGCCATCTGGCGATACTTCGCCGACACCGCCTTCCCTCCCGAGGCGCAGGTTCGTCAGACACTCTCGGCCCTCGCCGGTGCGGGACGGCCGCTGTCCGTGCCCGCCCTGGAGGCGGCGGTGGACCTTCGGCGCAGCCGGCTGGAGTCGATGCTGAAGGTGCTGGATGTCGACGGCGCGGTCAAGCGGGTGAAGGGCGGCTGGACGGCCACGGGAGCCGAGTGGGTGTACGAGGCTGAACGCTACGCGTGGGTCGCCAAGCAGCGGGCGGCCGAGCAGCAGGCCATGCGCCACTATGCGAGCACATCCCAGTGCCGGATGGAGTTTCTGCGCCAGCAGTTGGACGACGAAGGGGCTGCCCCCTGTGGCCGCTGCGACAACTGCGCGGGCGCCTGGGCCGATGCCTCTGTCTCGATGGAGACGCTGACGGGCGCGACGAAGGAACTGGACCGCCCCGGGGTGGAGGTTGAGCCGCGCCGGATGTGGCCGACGGGGATGCCCGCACTGGGCATCGACCTCAAGGGGCGCATCCCGGCCAAGGAACAGTGCTCCACCGGGCGTGCCCTGGGCCGGCTCTCGGACATCGGCTGGGGCAACCGACTGCGCCCGCTGCTGGCGGAGAGCGCGCCCGATGGACAGGTCCCCGACGATGTCCTACGGGCCGCGGTGACGGTCCTCGCCGATTGGGCGCGTTCCCCGGGTGGCTGGGCGCCGAACGTCCCGGATGCCTCTGCCCGGCCGGTAGGAGTGGTCGCTGTACCGTCCTTGACCCGGCCTCAACTGGTCGGCTCTCTTGCTCAAGGAATCGCGTCCATCGGCCGCCTGCCCTTCCTGGGGACCTTGACGCACACCGGGCCGAGCGGCGCGCACGCGGCACGCCGCAGCAACTCCGCCCAACGCCTCAGAACGCTGTCCGGCGCCTTCACCATGCCTGCGGACCTGGCCAGTGCCCTGGCCGGCTGTCCCGGCCCTGTCCTGCTCGTGGACGACTACACCGACTCCGGCTGGACCCTCGCAGTCGCTGCCCGCCTGCTCCGCCAGGCAGGCAGCGAAGAGATCCTGCCGCTGGTCCTCGCCGCAGCGGGCTGACATCGCCTGTTCGGTTCATGCCACCAACTCGTTGCCATGAACGGCGATGGGCCACACTCGGGCCGGGCCTTTACCCGGCGTACAGTCCGACTCGTCCGCCGCTACCGGCTTGTGCTTCCGGAAGGGCCTCCGATCTGTGCCGGAGACCCTTTCCGGTCTTTCATCAGCTTGCTGCTTCAGGCGATGCTCCGGTCCTGGTCGAGCCCGTGACCTCAACAGGTCGGCGTCCTGCACCGGTGGCAGACGTCATGTCAGAGGACCGGGACGCTGTTCCAGGGGCGGACGGCCTCGATGGCTGCTGCGACGCGGAACACCGCGGCGTCGTCGTAGGTGCGTCCGACGACCTGCACCCCTGTCGGTACTCCGGTCGAGGCGAAACCGGACGGCACGCTCAGCACCGGGCAGCGGCTGGCGATGTTGAACACCGTGGTCATCGCGGATTCCAGATAGAAGTCCAGCTCGACGCCATTGATCACCACCTTGGTCGAGAGGTAGTCGTCGTCCGCCTTGAGCGCTGGGATGGCGCTCGTCGGACACAGCAGGACGTCGTAGCGGTCCAGCAGGGCGCCGAGCGTTGTCTGCACCGCAGCCTCGGTCTCAAGGCCCTGCAGGAAGCTGCCGGGCTCGCGGACGGCCTCGGCGGCCCGCCGGGCGAAGTCGAGCGCGTACGTGGTGAGCTGGTCGCCGTGCGCGGCGGCGACCGACGCGATGTAAGGGCCGAAGATGGAGCCGAAGTGGATCATCGCTGCCCGCATCACGTCCGCCCGCATGATGGGGACCTCGACCTCCTCGACGATGGCTCCGGCCGCGCGCAGCGCCTCCGCGACCGCGCGGGTGTTGGCCTCGACCTCGGGTTCGACCGGCCAGTCCCCGAGGGTGACCGAAAGCGCCACCCGCAGGCCCTCGGCGCCCTCGAACCGCTCGGGCAGGACGAGCTGGGGCCGCAGCGAGACCGCGTCCAACGGGTGGGGTCCCGCGATGACGTTCTCCAGCAGGGCGCAGTCTCCGACGGTGCGCGCCATCGGACCGTCGTGGCAGTACGTGTCGAGGTTGAACGGCGTCATCGCCGGCACGCGCCCGTACGGCGGCTTGAAGCCGACCGTGCCCGTGTACGAAGCGGGGATGCGGATCGAGCCGCCGATGTCGGAACCGGTCGCGAGCGTTGCCTCACCCGCCGCGAGCGCGGCGCCTGCGCCGCCCGAGGAGCCGCCCGGAGTGAACTCCAGGTTCCATGGGTTGCGGGTGACGCCCCACAGCCGTGACTGCGTGTACCCCGCGCAACTGAACTCCGGGGTCGTGGTCCGGGCGTGCACGATACCGCCGGCAGCCTGGACCCGCTCGATCACCGGGTGCGTCTGCTCGGCGATCTCGCCCTGGTACGCCAGGGAGCCGTCCGTGATGCGGCGGCCCGCGATGGGTTGCTCCTCCTTCGTCGCGACGGCGAGACCCTCCAGCGCGCGGGGTGCCTCGCCCTTGCCCCCGTACCGCGCTTCGGCCTCGCGGGCGGCGGCGAGCGCCTCCTCGAAGGTCCGCTCGGCAAGAGCGTTGACCTTCGGCTCGACGGCTTCGGCGCGCGCGATGACCGCGGTCATCAGCTCGACCGGTGACAAGGAGCGGTCACGGAAACGGCGCAGGGCCTCGGTGGCCGGCAGATAGGCGATGTCGGTCAGGTCGGTCATGTGATGGTCCTTTGCGATGAATCGGATGAGTCGGGTGGGTGCGCGGTGGCCTTCGGATATGCGGGTCGGATCCCATCCGTGCCGTTGACGTGGGCCGGACCCGCCGTGCAGGCCGCGACCGCGGTGGCGAAGTCGAGCCGCTGTTCGGGCAGGAAGACTTGGCCATCGGCCCGATCGGCCCCCGTACCTCGTCATGGCCGACGGCCGAGATCCGCTCCCCGGTGACGGTGAGGCCGCTCGCCCGGGTGCGGGCGGAGTCCCCGGTGTGCACGGGGCCTTGGAGGTTCTCCTGATGGGTCAGCAGTCCGTGAGCGGGCCGCTGGAGGGAACGATGGGTCGGCGGTCCGTGCCGCGCGCTGACAGGGCGCTGGTCAGCCGGCGCTGATCGGTTCGCTGTCAGCGGCGGCGTCGCGGGTACGGATGAAATAGGGCGACCGGCGGTGCCAGCGGGCCCACGCGGCGGCCAGCAGGCCGGAGCCGATCATCAACACCGGGACGAGCAGTGCGAACCAGCCGTTGTCGGCGGAGACTTCGAAGTGATCGGTGGAGCGATAGAAGGTCCAGGCGAGGTAGACGCCGGTGGCGAGCAGCGCGAGCGCGCCCAGCACCGGTGCGACGACCGCGCGCAGGGCCTCCAGTGGTGAGGTGCGCAGCAGGTGGCGGAAGCGCACCGCGGCGGCCACGGCGGTGAGGGCGTAGTACAGGGCGACGACGATGCCGATCGCGTTGACGGCAGCGAAGATCAAGTCATTTACGGTGGGGATGACCAGCGCCATCGCGGCGAGGACCAGGGCGATTGCGGTGATCAGCAGGGTGCCGACGGCGGGGGTCCCGTGCCTGGGGTGGAGGCGCGTCCAGACGGAGCCGAGGACGCCGTCGCGGCCCATCGCGTACATCCCGCGGGCGGTGGGGATGACTGCGGCCTGCAGCGACGCTACCGCGGAGAACATGAGGGCGATGAGCGGCAGTGCGGCCAGCGGCTGCTCGGCGAGCTTCATGCCGAAGTAGGCGAGCCCTTGCGCGCCGTTGTCGGCCAGTTCGTCCAGCGGCAGGACCCGCTGGAAGGCGGTGCCGGCCAGCAGGAAGAGGAGCACCATGACGGTCAGGGCGATGAACCCGCCGCGAGAGGCGTCCCGCGGGTCACTGACCTCTTCACCGACGCTGAAGACCGACTCGAAACCCCAGTAGCAGAAGACCGCGAGCACCATGCCCTGGGCGAGGGCTTCGGCTGAGGGGATGTCGAAGGGGTTGTACCACTGGAGTGAGAACGGCTGGTCTCCGGCAAACAGGCCGTAGACGCAGAAGGCGAGCAGCACGCCGTACTCGAAGATCAGCAGGTACTTCTGGAGACGCGCCGCGAGGTCGAGCCCGCGGACGGCGACCAGCGCGGCGGCGACCAGGACGGCCATGCCGAGGAGCGTGGACTGGAGGGTGGAGTCCGGATCGAGGGAGAGGCCGGCAACGCTGTGGACGGTGGCCTGTCCGAGGAGCTGGATGATCGCCGAGCCGGTCACCGTGGTGGTGTAGGCCATGAACACGATGGTGCCGACGACGTTGACCCATCCGGTCAGGAAGCCCAGCCAGGGGCTGAAGATGCTGCCGACCCACTTGTAGCTGCTGCCGGCGTTGGGTTCGACACGGTTGAGCCGCCCGTATCCGCCGGCTATGCCGAGCACGGGCAGGAAGGCCAACAGCATGATCGCCGGTAGGTGCAGGCCGACGATGCTCGCCATCAGACCGAGTCCGATGCCGATACTGCTGGTGGCCGCGGTGCTCGACGCGGCGAGAACGATGCTGTCGACGACGCCTATGGACTTCCGCATCGCGGACTGGGACGCCTGGGTGCTTCTTCTCGGCGCGGTGCTTGCATTCTTCACTGGTACCACCAACGATCGCCGCCTTCTCGGGGGAGGGTGGCCGGAGAGCTCGGATGGCAGGTCATGAAACCGTTGACCCTTTCACACGTCAATCGTGTTGTCATAAGCCCGGAGTCATGACTGAGCGTGTGGTTCCGGAGCCGTAGCGACGGCGCAGAAGGCCGACGAAGCAGGGCTCAGTGCTGTCCGAACGGGGCATTGTGGAGACGGTCCTGCGACTGGCCGGCCAGCATGGGCGCGGATGTGTTGACGGTCCGGCGGCTGGGAGCCGCACTGGGCGCCGACCCCAGTGCGCTCTACTGGTACTCCCGCAACACCGACGACCTGCTGCTGGCGGTCACCGACGAGCTCATCGGCCGTGCCCAGCCCGGCTGGAAGCCCACCGGCGAGTGGCGTACCGGCCTGTGCGAGCTGGGTCTGTGCGTCCATGCCTCGCACCAGGCGCACCCGCAGGTCGCCTTGTTGGCGGCGCACCGGACGACCGGGCGGGACAAGGAGATCCGGGCCGTGGAGATGATCCTCGGCGTGCTGCGGTCGGCGGGCTTCCCCAACCGGGAAGCGGTGCGGATCTATTACGCCTTCGTGGACCAGGCGCTCGCCTTTGCGGCCCTGGACGCGGCCGCGCTTGCCCTGTCTGCTCCCGCGCAGGCGGCCGATCTCCAGGTGCGGCAGGATCGCTACGGCCGCCTGGAAGCGAGCGCCTGCCCCCCACATCGCCGCCACTGTGCGCCTGCTGGCCGCCGACATGATGCTCAGTGGCTATCCGTTCGCGCTCGAGCTGCTGCTCGACGCTGTCGAAGCCAGGCTGTCCGGGGTAGGTGGGGAGGCCGGCTGAGACCGGATCAGGCGCTCTCGCCCTCGGCCCCGCCAGGGGCCCAGGCCGGACGGATCGCGGCCGGGCACCTGACCGCGGCCTCGAATCCGGGTGAGCGCGCAATCTTAGGTCAACGCTGTTGACGCTCCTTTGGGGGCGGAGTCTGATGGCAGGATCCGCAAGCCCAGCCGTTCCACGCACCACCCGAGGAGTCCTCCATGGATCCCGCCCACGCGCTTCAGGACACCAGCTCCACCCCGTTCTAACTGGACGACCCCGGCTGCCCTGCCCCAGCCGGTCTGCTGGACAACGAGCGCTCTGCGCTTGTCCGCGTGCGATCTGCGTTGGTCATGCCCCCCATGCAACCGGATGGCTACGACAAACGGCGAACGACCCCGCGTCCCTGTGGACAAGTTATCCACAGGGGGTCGCGGATTTCTGCTGCCCGCGGGACGGTCATGCCATGAACAAGCACCACGAATCCACCGGACCGGCCGACGAGCAGCGGATCACTCTGCGTGGGCCCGCCGAACTCGCCGATGCACTTCCGTATCTCATGGGCTTCTATCCGAACGACAGCGTGGTCATGGTCGCTCTGCACGGCGGCCGGGGCCGCTTCGGCGGGCGGCTCAGGCTCGGGATTCCGCAGTCGCCGCAGGAATGGCCGCACGTCGCCGAGCAACTCGCCGAGTGCCTGGTCAAGGGGAGCGAGCGGCGCGGTGAGCACCCTGATGCGATCGTCGTATTCCTCTGCCAGGATCCTGCCGACGGAGAGACCCCGGGCCAGACGATGGAGCGACTGCGGCCGTTGGCCCAGCGTCTGCGCACGGCCTGCGGGGCTCTCGATGTACCCGTCCTCGAAGCACTCTGCATCTCCGGCGGACGCTACTGGTCCTACTGCTGTCCGGACGCACGCTGTTGCCCGAGCGAGGGCAACGGCTTGTCCCTGCCGGGCACTTCGGTGATGGCGGCCGCCGCCGCTTACGCGGGTATTCAGGTCCGGGGATCTCTGAGGGAGATGGAAGCCAGACTGGCGCCTCTGAAGACCCCGGCCGTGGCAGAGCAACCGCAGGCCCTCGACTCGGCCGGCGCTGCACTGGTGCCGAGGATCCTCGACAAGGAGGGACGCAAGGAAGTGGCTCGCGAGACCCTCGGGCTCGCGCGCGTCCTGATGAAACGCCTCCGGGAGGCGCCGGCGACCGCGCCCTCCGCGGCCGATTGCCAGGACGACTCGCTGATCAGCAATGACGAGGCCGCCGCGATGATCCTCGGTCTCCAGGACCGGGAGACCCGGGACAAGGCCGCGGAATGGATGGAAGGGCCCGAAGCCCGATCCGCCCTGCGGCTGTGGCAGGCGCTCTCACGCCGTTGCGTCGGACCTTACGAGGAACACGCTGCTGCGCCGCTCACGCTGGCCGGCTGGGTCTCCTGGTCGACAGGCGACGAGCCGGGCGCCCGGGTCGCACTGGGGCTGGCCCTCCGGGTGGACCCCGACTACACCTTCGCTCAACTGCTCCATCAGGCGTGCAACGAAGGACTCGATCCGGAGGCTCTGCGCCGCTGCCTGCGCGGGGAGAGCAGTGAGCAGAAGGAGCGCGGTCATCATCGTGCCGAGCGAGTCGTCCGGCCTCGCACGGTACGCCCGTCGGCGGTGAGGCGGAACAAGGCACAGCCCGGCCAGGCCCGGCCAAGGGCGGTCGCGCGACGCCGTGACCGTGAGCCGCGGGCCCACGGTCACGGCGGGGCACGGGGCGGCCGATGACCATGGATCCCGATCGCCCGGTGTCGGGCAGGAGAGCGGGGGCGCGGCGCAGGGCATCGAGTTGAGCGGGCACAGACGAGACCGACAAGAGCGACGAGGGGGAGCCGCCGGTGCGCAGCTTCTGCGCACCGGAACACGACGGCCTACGGGGTGCTGCCGTGGCGTGCCCCGGAGAACGACTCTCATCGCGTGGGCGGCGAGCCGACCAGCTTTCTGGGGCCGGGCTGGATGAAGATCATGACGAAGGGAGTGTTTATCGTCAGGCAGACGACTATGATCACGGCATGCCGCCCTACGACCCGTCGACCTTTCCGCCGTTCGCTGTCACCGTCGACCTGGTTGTGCTCACCGTGCGCCGTCATGCGCTCTGTGCGCTGGTGGTTCGCCGTGGCGAGTCCCCGTTCCAGGGCAGGTGGGCACTTCCCGGTGGCTTCGTCAGAGCCGATGAGGACCTCGGAGCCGCTGCGGCGCGTGAGCTCGTCGAGGAGACCGGACTGTGCGCGCAGGACCCGGTGGCCCCGGCGGTCGGCAACGGTGCCCATCTCGAACAGCTCGCCACCTATGGCGACCCCAGGCGCGACCCCCGGATGCGAGTCGTCAGCGTGGCTCACCTCGCACTCGCCCCCGACCTGCCCGCTCCCCGCGCGGGCGGCGACGCGAACAGTGCACGATGGGCACCCGTCGAGGATCTGCTCGGGCCGGAGGGCGGTCTCGGCCGCGAGGGTGAGCAGCACGCCCCGCTCGCCTTCGATCATGCGCAGATCCTCGCCGACGGCGTCGAGCGGGCACGTTCCAAGATCGAGTACTCCTCGCTGGCCACCGCTTTCTGTCCTCCTGCGTTCACGGTCGGAGAGCTGCGTCGGGTGTACGAAGCGGTCTGGGGGGTGGTTTTGGACCCGCGGAACTTCCATCGCAAGGTGACGGGCACCCCCGGCTTTCTGGTGCCTGCCGGGGGAACGACCACCCGCCAGGGCGGGCGCCCCGCCCAGCTCTTCCGGGCCGGCGCGGCCACCGTGCTCAACCCGCCGATGCTGAGGCCTGAGGTCTGACCTCGCGGAACGCCCGCAGGACTCATGATGCACTGAAAGTCTGATATGTCGGGTTATCGTGCTGCGGTATTCGCCCTGCCGCCGAGCGGTCTCACCTCCCGCGAGAGAAGCGATGCTCCAGGCCATCGGACTCACCAGCGCCCCCCACCGCGGCCGTCCGCCCGCCGTGGACGACCTCACCTTCGAAGCCGGACCCGGCCGCGTCACGGCACTCCTCGGCGCCCCCGGTTCCGGCAAGACCACAGCCCTCCGTCTGATGCTCGAAATCGAGGCGGGTCGCGGTGTCACCTACTTCCGTGGCAGGCCGCTGCACCGCATCCCGCATCCCGCCCGTGAAGTGGGAGTGCTCCTCGGGGACGTGCCCGGCCATCCCGTCCGCACCGTCCGTGGCCAGCTCCGCATGCTCAGCGCCGCAGCAGGGGTACCCGCCTCCCGGGCCGACGAGCTGCTCGACACCGTCGGCCTCGCCGGGCTCGGCGACCAGCGCATCGGAGCGCTCTCGCTCGGCATGGACCGCAGGCTGGGCCTCGCGTCGGCGCTGCTCGGAGACCCCCATGCGCTGATCCTCGACGATCCCGGAGAGGGGCTCTCGCCACGCGAGAAAGCTTGGTTGCACGGGTTCTTGCGTGCCCATGCCGCGCAGGGAGGAACGGTCCTCTACACCACCTGTGACCCCAAGGAGGCGGCGCGCGCTGCCGACCATGTGGTCACCGTCGATGCCGGACGGCTGGTCTCCGACCAGGCCGTCATCGATTTCTCGCGTACCCGTCTGCGCCCCCGCGTCGCTGTCCGGACTCCGCACGCCGCACGGCTCGCCGCAGTCGTGAGCCGTGAGGCGCGCGCGGCCCGGCGTTCCGTTGAGGTGGTCACCGAAGCGGGCAGCCGCCTCTCGGTGTACGGCAGCACGTGTGCGGAGATCGGCGACACGGCATTCCGTCACGGTGTTCCCGTTCACCAACTCGCCGACGAGATCGCCGACACCGGCCCCGCGACGGCCATCGCTTCCGAGGCGGAGGCCGCATCGCCGGGGCGGGCGTCACTCGCGTCGGGCCCGGAGGCGGCACGGGCGCAACCGGAGCCGACTGCCTCCGAGCCGGAAGCTGTGCCGCAAACGGCAACGCCCGTCCCGGGTTCGGAACACGCGCCGTCGATCCGCCGGCGGCCGGCTCGGGGTCCGCACCGGCCACTCCGCTACGAACTGCGCCGTCTCTTCGGCGTCAGGACAACGACGTTCATCATGGCGGCCGTTCTGGTCGTCTCGGTCGGACTCTCCGTCCTTCTCGCCCGCACCGGCCATGCCCCGCTGCCGAACCTGCTCGCAGCTTGGCCCACGGCACTGCCCCTGCCGCCTGCTGCTGCCGGTGCCGGACTGCTCGGCGCGCTCTCCTTCGGCGACGAGTTCCGCTACCCCGCGCTTGCGGCGGGCCGCGGCACCGTCCCCCGCCGCCTCGGTCTGCTCCTGGCCAAGCTGGCGGTCTCCGCGGGTGTCGCGCTGCTCCTCGCTCTGATCGTTGTGGCGGCCTCCGCCGAGGCACTCCGTCTCGTGTACGGAGGCGACTTGGTCAGCGTTCCGTCGAATACAGCTTTTCTCGCAGCGAGTTGGGTGGGCCTGAACGTGGGCTGCGCCTGGGCGGGTCTGCTGGCCGCCGGAATCTTCCGAGTGACCGCCGCCGGAGTCGCCGCAGTGCTCGCTGTGCCCGCTCTCGTCGTTCCGCTTGTCCGAAAAGTGCTGTCGGAGCCGGCCAGCCACTCGGTACTCGGACTCCCCGGCAGGCTCCGCGAACTGGCTTGGGTGCAGTGGCCGGACGGCATGGACTCCTGGGTGATGGCGGGGGTGCGCGTGGTCGTGCACCCCGTGGGGGCGGCGCTGGCGTTGTTGCTCTCGGTCCTCATCTGCGCGTATGTGTTCACCAGCCTTCGCGGCAGGGTCGGTTGGTGATCACGGAGCGTGGCCGCCCGGTCACGAGGCCTGCAATTCCCTTGAGGATGCCCGTTTTGTACGGATAAGGCGTCAATTGGGGGGTGAGCGCCGATCACCCTTTCGTGTGCTTTTCACCAAAGACCTCAAGGGGCGGGCGAGCCGCGCCGACAAAGGATGCGTGAGTACCCTTGCGCACACCATGATGACCGCCGCCCGCTCCGTCGATTCCGGCCTCGCCGGCTCGGGTGAACTCGACCGCTACCCCTATACGGAGGCGCCGGCCGGCGAGCGCGCCGCCATCCGTTCGTGGGACGGCACCGATGCAGAGCTGGGGCGAGCGGGCCGGCGGGGTTCGGCCAGTCGCGGCCGTGGCCTCCACGGGCAGCTCGTTCAGCAGCTCGGTCAGATGATCGTCTCCGGTGATCTGGGTGCCGATCGCCCGCTCGTGCCGGAGGAGATCGGCCAGCGTTTCGAGGTCTCCCGCACCGTCGTACGTGAGTCTCTGCGCGTTCTTGAGGCGAAGGGCCTGGTCAGCGCCCGGCCCAATGTGGGTACCCGGGTCCGTCCGGTCAGCGACTGGAATCTGCTGGATCCCGACATCATCGAATGGCGAGCCTTCGGTCCGCAGCGCGACGACCAGCGTCGTGAGCTGGGTGAGCTCCGCTGGACGATCGAACCGCTCGCCGCTCGCCTCGCCGCCGGTCACGGCCGGGAGGACCTTCAGCAGCGGCTCGGTGACATGATCGAGATCATGGGGCACGCGCTCGCGCAGGGTGACGTGATCACTTACTCGCGGGCCGACGCCGAATTTCATTCCCTGCTGATCCAGGCCGCCGGCAACCGCATGCTCGAACATCTCTCCGGCATCGTCTCCGCCGCCCTCCAGGTCTCGGGTGGTCCGGTCACCGGCTGTGACCGCCCCGGCGAGGCGTCCCTCGGTCACCACGTCCGGATCGTCGACGCCCTCGCGACCGGCGACGCGGCGGGTGCCGAGGCGGCCATGCGTCAATTGCTCGTCGTTCACCCCGAGGTGGAGCGGGTGGTGCCGGCGCCGCGCGAGCACTGACCGCGGTACGGCCAGGGTGTACGAACCATGTGTCGCCGGACCCTCGCGGTCCGGCGGCTCAATTGTTGAAAGATGTCGCTCTTGGTCGCGTTCGCCGTAAATGGGGTGTGACTCGGGCCACGCGGATTGGGCGTAACACTCCTTGAGGCGGTGCGATGACTTAAGAGGTGACCGCCGCGGAAGGAATACAGCAGCCATTGACGGCGCTGTGCAGTTCTGAGGCCAAACCCGCGCCGTCGGTACATTCCCAGCCCGACGGTCGTCGGTTCCAGCCCTCTCCTGGGCCGGGCCGGAAGCCGTTTTCCATCGTTCCGAGAGGTTGTTCGTGTCGGCCAGCACATCCCGTACGCTCCCGCCGGAGATCGCCGAGTCCGAGTCTGTGATGGCGCTCATCGAGCGGGGAAAGGCTGATGGGCAGATCGCCGGCGATGACGTGCGTCGGGCCTTCGAGGCTGACCAGATTCCGCCAACCCAGTGGAAGAATGTTCTGCGCAGCCTCAACCAGATCCTCGAGGAAGAGGGTGTGACGCTGATGGTCAGTGCCGCGGAGTCGCCGAAGCGCGCCCGCAAGAGCGTCGCAGCGAAGAGCCCGGTCAAGCGCACCGCCACCAAGACTGTCGCGGCCAAGACGACCGTGACGAGGACCGTCGCGGCCACCGCCGCCACGTCGGCCGAGACCGTGGACGTGGTGGCCGACGACGCTGCCGCGGCCAGCCCTGCGAAGAAGGCGGCAGCCAAGAAGGCGGCTGCCAAGAAGACCGCCGTGAAGAAGACGGTGGCCAAGAAGACTGCAACGAAGAAGGCCGGCAAGAAGGACGCCGACGAGCTTCTCGACGGCGACGAGGCTGTCGAGGAAGTACAGGTCGGCAAGGGCGACGAGGAGGAGGGCGAGGGCGAGAACAAGGGATTCGTCCTCTCCGACGACGACGAGGACGACGCGCCCGCGCAGCAGGTCGCCGTCGCAGGCGCCACGGCCGACCCGGTCAAGGACTACCTGAAGCAGATCGGCAAGGTCCCGCTCCTCAACGCCGAGCAGGAGGTCGAGCTCGCCAAGCGCATCGAAGCGGGCCTGTTCGCCGAGGACAAGCTGTCGAACTCCGACAAGCTCGCGCCGAAGCTCAAGCGCGAGCTGGAGATCATCGCCGAGGACGGGCGTCGCGCCAAGAACCACCTGCTGGAGGCCAACCTCCGCCTCGTGGTCTCGCTGGCCAAGCGTTACACCGGCCGCGGCATGCTCTTCCTGGACCTGATCCAGGAGGGCAACCTCGGTCTGATCCGCGCGGTCGAGAAGTTCGACTACACCAAGGGCTACAAGTTCTCCACGTACGCCACCTGGTGGATCCGTCAGGCGATCACCCGCGCCATGGCCGACCAGGCCCGCACCATCCGTATCCCGGTGCACATGGTCGAGGTCATCAACAAGCTTGCGCGTGTGCAGCGTCAGATGCTCCAGGACCTGGGCCGTGAGCCCACCCCGGAGGAGCTGGCCAAGGAGCTCGACATGACCCCCGAGAAGGTCATCGAGGTCCAGAAGTACGGTCGAGAGCCGATCTCCCTCCACACGCCGCTGGGTGAGGACGGGGACAGTGAGTTCGGTGACCTGATCGAGGACTCCGAGGCGGTCGTCCCGGCCGACGCAGTCAGCTTCACGCTCCTTCAGGAGCAGCTGCACTCGGTGCTCGACACCCTCTCCGAGCGTGAGGCCGGCGTGGTCTCGATGCGCTTCGGTCTTACCGACGGTCAGCCGAAGACCCTCGACGAGATCGGCAAGGTCTACGGCGTGACGCGTGAGCGCATCCGCCAGATCGAGTCGAAGACCATGTCGAAGCTGCGCCACCCGTCGCGTTCGCAGGTGCTGCGCGACTACCTCGACTGAGTCGCGGGAGTAGGCAGGCCGAGGGCCCGGTTCCAAGGAACCGGGCCCTCGGCGCATGTGCGGGTGCGGCTGCCGACATGCTGGATGACTCTGAGTGGGCATGATCCACCGCAGAGTCAGGAGTACGCATGTCCCGTACCGTCGTCCGCGCCATGACCGGGCCGCTCGCCCTGGTTGCCGCGGCAGTTGTGATACCGCTCGGGTCCCCGGTTCCGGCGGCTGCCGACAGCATCGTCATCGGTGGGCAGTCGGCACATGTCAAGGACAGCCCGTGGGTCGTGGCGCTGTCCAGCCGTAACCGATTCGGAGGTACCCGTGCGGGCCAGTTCTGCGGTGCCGTGCTGGTAGGGCCGACGAAGGTGCTGACCGCCGCCCACTGTCTGGGCCGGGAAGCGCTCGGCACCGATGTGGGCCAGGTGCGCGACCTGCGGATCATTGCCGGGCGGGATGAGCTGACCGGCTCCGGCGGCCGGGAGGTCGCGGTCAAGGGGACATGGATCAACCCGGGGTACGACCGCACCACCAACTCCGGCGACCTGGCGGTGCTCACGCTTTCCGATGCGCTCCCCAAAGAGAGCGTGATCCCCATGGCCACAGCCGGCGACCAGGCCGATGAGCCGGGTAGCGCAGCCCTCGTCTACGGCTGGGGGGACATCTCCGGGAGCGGTGACTACGTGACGTCGCTCCGCTCCGCCCAGGTGAGGGTTCTGCCGGACAGCACGTGCCAGCGGGCCTACGCGGGCGGCAGAGGCGCCGCGTACGAGGCCTCGACGATGCTCTGCGCGGGCGAACCGCAGGGCGGGCACGATGCGTGCCAGGGGGACAGCGGAGGGCCGCTGGTGGCCCGTGGGCGGCTCATCGGCCTGGTGTCCTGGGGGAATGGCTGCGGGGTCGCGGGCAGCCCCGGCGTCTACACGAGGATCTCCGCGGCTGCGGGCTGGATGCCGGGCAGTAGCTGACCGGCGTCGCTCCGAAGGCACGAGAACGGGCGGTTCCCCCTCGGTGGGGGAGCCGCCCGTCGGCCGGTACGGAGCCGGACCCTGGCTCGTCGTGGATGCGAGGTGTCAGTGTTGTTCCTCTTCGACGGCATTGGCCTGCACGGCCGTCAGTCGGTCCGTCTCATCCTGTATCTCCGCGGCGATCTTCTTGAGTTCCGGCTCGAACTTGCGACCGTGGTGGGCGCAGAAGAGCAGTTCACCGCCGCTGATCAGGACGACGCGCAGATATGCCTGGGCGCCGCAACGGTCACAGCGGTCTGCTGCGGTCAGCGGGCTCGCGGGGGTCAGAACAGTAGTCACGTCGCCTCTTCTCTAGCTCGACGAGCTGTCGTACCAGGGTCAACATCCAACCAGGCCGAAAACGTTCCCGCTCGTGGCTTTTCTTCGAAACTTCTTCTCAAGATGGCTGTCTGTTGCCGGTTGGCGGCGAATGTGCCGTATTGCGTAGCGCTACGGTTTCGCGTTGCTTGTATTGGTCGGTCCGTCCGGCCGGCTTGCCGGTTTGTTCATGAGGACGTGCCCGGAGCCTAAATGGTTCATGCCTCGAAGGGAACGTGATGTGCGCGTCACTCCCACGAGGGATCGAACGCGTATGCGAGGCTGGTCTAGTGTGAGCATTCCCCGAGGGCGGCGGTACAACCGCTCTACCAGGCCTCGGTACGCTCTCAGCGGCAACCGAAGCCGAGCCCGTTACCCACCTGGACCCCAAATGAAATTCAGCGAGGAGCGAACCGCGTGACCGCCGATACGTCCGTGCCGTCCACTGCGCTGCTGACCGGAGCAGACCGAGACGGCTCCAACTACACCGCGCGGCACCTTCTCGTACTTGAGGGGCTTGAGGCGGTTCGCAAGCGTCCCGGCATGTACATCGGGTCGACCGACAGCCGTGGCCTCATGCACTGCCTCTGGGAGATCATCGACAACTCCGTCGACGAGGCCCTCGGCGGTTACTGCGACCACATCGAGGTCATCCTTCACGAGGACAACTCCGTCGAGGTCCGGGACAACGGCCGGGGCATCCCCGTCGACGTGGAGCCCAAGACCGGACTGTCCGGCGTCGAGGTCGTCATGACCAAGCTGCACGCCGGCGGCAAGTTCGGCGGCGGCTCGTACGCCGCGTCCGGTGGTCTGCACGGTGTGGGGGCCTCCGTGGTCAACGCGCTCTCGGCCCGCCTCGACGTCGAGGTCGACCGCAACAGCGCTACCCACTCGATCAGCTTCCGGCGGGGGGTGCCGGGCATCTTCACCGAGCAGGGGCCGGACAGTCCGTTCGACCCGGCCAACGGCCTCCGCAAGGGGAAGCGGGTCCCGAAGGCGCGCACCGGCACCAGGGTGCGCTACTGGGCCGACCGGCAGATCTTCCTCAAGGACGCCAAGCTCAGCCTGGAGACGCTCTACCAGCGGGCCCGGCAGACGGCATTTCTCGTCCCCGGACTCACGATCGTCGTACGCGACGAACGTGGTCTCGACGGTGAGGGCAAGACCGAGGAGACGTTCCGCTTCGACGGCGGAATCAGTGAATTCTGCGAGTACCTCGCCCAGGACAAGGCCGTCTGCGACGTGCTGCGGCTGACCGGGCAGGGCACCTTCAAGGAGACCGTGCCGGTCCTGGACGAGCGCGGGCACATGACGGCGACCGAGGTCACGCGTGAGCTGGCCGTCGACATCGCCATGCGCTGGGGCACGGGATACGACACCAACCTCAAGTCCTTCGTCAACATCATTGCCACCCCCAAGGGCGGCACACACGTGACCGGGTTCGAACGCTCCGTGACCAAGACGGTCAACGAGGTGCTCCGCTCCGCGAAGCTCCTGCGGGTCGCCGAGGACGACATCGTCAAGGACGACGCCCTGGAGGGCCTCACCGCAGTCGTCACCGTACGGCTGGCGGAGCCGCAGTTCGAGGGCCAGACCAAGGAGGTCCTCGGCACCTCGGCGGCCAACCGGATCGTCGCCAATGTCGTCGCCAAGGAGCTCAAGGCATTCCTCACCTCCACCAAGCGTGATGCCAAGGCGCAGGCCAGGGCGGTCCTGGACAAGGCGGTCGCCGCCGCGCGCACCCGCATCGCGGCCCGGCAGCACAAGGACGCGCAGCGTCGCAAGACGGCGCTGGAGTCCTCCTCGCTGCCCGCCAAGCTCGCGGACTGCCGCAGCGACGACGTGGACCGCAGCGAGCTCTTCATCGTGGAAGGGGACTCCGCGCTCGGAACGGCCAAGCTCGCCCGGAACAGTGAGTTCCAGGCGCTGCTGCCGATCCGGGGCAAGATCCTCAATGTCCAGAAGGCGTCCGTCTCGGACATGCTGAAGAACGCCGAGTGCGGTGCGATCATCCAGGTCATAGGGGCCGGGTCCGGGCGGACCTTCGACATCGACGCCGCCCGCTACGGCAAGATCGTCCTCCTGGTGGACGCCGATGTCGACGGCGCGCACATCCGCATCTTGCTGCTCACGCTCTTCCAGCGGTACATGCGGCCCATGGTCGAGGCGGGACGTGTCTTCGCCGCCGTGCCCCCGCTCCACAGGATCGAGTTGGTCCAGCCGAAGAAGGGCCAGGACAAGTACATCTACACGTACTCCGACGGCGAGCTGCGCCAGACGCTGCTGGAGCTGCGGCGCAAGAACGTCCGGTACAAGGACTCGATCCAGCGGTACAAGGGGCTGGGCGAGATGGACGCCGACCAGCTGGCCGAGACCACGATGGATCCGCGCCACCGCACACTGCGGCGGATCAACATCGGCGACCTCGAATCCTCCGAGCAGGTCTTCGATCTGCTGATGGGCAACGAGGTCGCGCCCCGCAAGGAATTCATCACCAGCTCGGCGGCCACACTGGACCGCTCGCGCATCGACGCGTGACCGGCAGCCGCCGTCTCCACCTGTGGGTGGAGACGGCGGCTCCACCCACGATCAACCCCTGAGTCGATCCTCTGACCTGGCATTTTCCGTAGCGTCGAAGGTGTTGAACCTTTCCGCGCTTCGGAGGCCGCCATGTCAGGGCTCATCAATGTCCTGGTGATCATCGCCGTCATCGCGCTCGTCGTGGTCCGCCAGTGCTCGGCACGACGGATCTCGGACGACTGGCGCTGGTGGGTCCTGCCCGGGATTCTCATCCTCTTGCCCCTGCGCCGACCCGGCCTGACCGACCCGCGCCACGAAGCGCTGTCCGTGGTGGTCCTCGGCGCCGAACTACTGGTCGGGCTGGTCGTCGGCGTCGGCTGGGGCTGGACGACCCGGCTGTGGCGCGAGTCGGACGGATCGCTGTGGAGCAGGGGCACCAAGGCCACCCTCCTGGTCTGGACGGGAGGTCTGGCGCTGAGAGCCGCACTGTCCGGGACAGCCGTGCCGATGGGCATACGTCAGGGCAGTGCCGCCCCGATGGCAGTTCTCACGCTGACGCCGCTCGCGCGCAGCGGTGTGCTGACCTGGCCGGCCCGGGGGATGAGCCCGGCGTACGGTGATGCTGTCGGTGGCCTGTCGTCGCAGCCGGTGTGGAAGGACCGTGTGTGACACGCGCTACCTGGACGAGTTGGCCGTCCCGGGAGGCACTCTCCCGGCAGGGGCGCACGCGCCCACGGGCGGTCATTGCCTGGTCCGTACGCGCGTTCCTGCTGGCCCTCGTGCTCTGGGGCAGCGTCACCGCCGGAAACTTCGGCCCCTGGGAAGCCGCGGTCGGACTGCTGGGCGTACTGGGCTGCGCCTGGACCGCATGGGCGTTCTTCCGGACCAGTCTGGAACACCGGCTGTGGCCCTCCCTCGGGCTCATGGCGCTGCTGATGGCGGCGGCCTTCGGGGCGCAGCAAGCCGGTGCCGGTGTGCCTGCCGCGGTCCTGTGGTGCGGCTGCGCGGTGACCGCACTGGAGCGGTTGCCGCTCTCGGCGGCCGTTCCCGCCACGGCCGTCGCGCTCGCCGCGTACGCCGCTGTCAACACCGACGGGTGGATGACGACGGCGCTGACCACGGGGGGCCTCTGCCTCGCGGGATATGTGCTCCGGCTGGATGCCGAGGCACGTGGCAGCGCCCTGCGGCTTCTGGCGCAGGAGCGGGCGGCGAGGGCGGCGGAAGCGGAATCGGCTGCGCTGAGCGAGCGCTCCAGGATCGCTCGGGAGATACACGATGTGCTCGCGCACAGTCTCTCTGCGCAGCTGGTGCACCTGGAGGCGGCGCGGCTGCTCATCGCGCGAGAGCCTTCCGGGGAGTTCCGGGATCAGGTCCTGGAGCGAGTGGTGGCGGCCCGTTCAATGGCGTGCGAGGGGCTCGCCGAGACCCGTCAGGCGCTCTCCGCGCTCCGGGGTGAGGTCGCGCCGGTGGAGGACTTCCTGAGACAGCTGGTGACTGCGGAGCCGGGCGAGGTGACCGTGGCCGGGGAGCAGCGGCCGCTGGCAGCGGACGCCTCGCAGGCGGTTCGGCGGGTGGCGCAGGAGGCGCTGACCAATGTGCGCAAGCACGCGCCGGGGGCCACCGTTCTCGTACGGCTGGAGTATCTGCCGGGCGAAGTCGCCCTGGAGGTCAGGGACCGGGGCGGCCGCCGGCCCGTGGACGAGCTCGCTGTCAGTGGCTCCGGATACGGTCTGCTGGGAATGAGGGAGCGCGCCGAGCTGCTCGGCGGGACGTTGGAGGCCGGCCCGGGCGAGGAGGGGTTCGTGGTGAGTCTGCGGGTGCCCGCGTGAACGCGCGGGTCGTGGTCGCCGACGATCAGTCGGTGGTGCGCGAGGGAATTGTGATGCTGCTGGGGCTGTTGCCCGGAATCGAGGTAGTGGGATCGGCGAGGGACGGGGACGAGGCCGTGGCGCTCGTCGCCGAGCGGGCACCCGATGTGGTTCTGATGGATCTTCGGATGCCGCGTTGCGGCGGGGTGGAGGCAACACGGCGCATCCGCAAGGAGTATCCGGGCACACAGGTGGTGGTCCTGACGACGTTCGCGGACGACGACTCGCTCTTCCCCGCGCTGCAGGCGGGGGCCCGCGGCTACCTCACCAAGGACGCCGGGGGCGACGAGATCGTGCGGGCCATCCAGGCAGTGCTGTCGGGCGAGGCTGGGCTCTCGCCCGTGGTGCAGCGCCGGCTGCTGGAGCGGGTCACCACAGCACCGGCCCCCGCTGGGCCGGTGCCTGAGGAGTCGCGACTGCCCGACGGTCTCACGCCCCGTGAGGCGGAAGTACTCGTTCTGATCGCCGAGGGCATGTCCAACCGGGAGATCGCCCGCAAGCTGCACATCTCGCAGGCCACGGTGAAGAGCCACATCAACAATCTCTTCGCCAAGGCCGGGGTGCGCGACAGAGCACAGGCCGTGCGCTATGCGTACGTTCGGGGTCTCGCACACCCGCCCGGGACATCCTTCACCTGAAGAGGTGAAGAGCGGCGAATGAAGTGCCCGAGATCTTCCTGATCTGCCCATTCTTGGGTACGCGGCCGAAGTGGTCCGTGGAAAAGGGGAGTTGTTCGGTGGAGAAGGAAGCAGGGAGCGACGCTGCAGCGATGCGAGTCGGCGACCCGTGGTACGACGCTCTGGCCTCCGGATGGGGCGAGCTGGACGGTGCGGGGGGCTTCGTGTCCGTCGGACCACCGGGGGCCGTGGCCCCGCAGCGCAGCCACAGCGCGGCCGACATCTATCTGGAGGTGCAGCGCAGCGTGGCCTTCCAGGAAGTGCGCCGTCGGTACCGGCGGTTCGTCGGCCCCGCCACCCTGGCCTTCGTCGTCTGGTATCTCGCCTACGTTGTCACGGCGGTCACCGCACCCGGGCTGATGGCCCGTCCGGTTGCCGGGGCCGTCAACGTGGCGATGGTCGCGGGGCTCGGGCAGTTCCTCACCACGTTCCTGCTCACCGGGGCGTACACACGTCATGCGCGGCTGCGCAGGGACCGGACCGCGCTCGATCTGCGGTGGGAGACTCAGGAGATGACGCGGGGGATCGGGCGTTGAGCGGGAATCACCAGACCCTGACGTTGCTTCTGTTCAGCGCATTCATCGCCGTGACGCTCGCCATCACCACCTGGGTGAGCCGCAACCGGCACGGCTCGGCGGAGGAGTTCTATGCCGGCGGTCGGTTGTTCTCCCCCATGGAGAACGGTTTCGCGATCGCCGGTGACTACATGTCGGCCGCATCGTTTCTCGGTATCTCCGGCCTGATCGCGCTGTTCGGATACGACGGCATGCTGTACTCGGTCGGTTTTCTCGTCGCCTGGCTCGTCGTCCTGCTGCTGGTGGCCGAACTCGTCCGTAACTGCGGCCGGTTCACCCTCGCCGACGTGGTGGCCGCGCGTATGTCGGAACGTCCGGTACGGATCGCGGCGGGCACCTCCTCCGTCACCGTCTCCGTGCTCTACCTGGTGGCGCAGATGGTGGGTGCGGGCAGTCTGGTCGCCCTGCTCCTCGGCGGTACGAGCAACGCCGCCCGCTCCTGGACCGTCATCGGGGTCGGGGCGCTCATGGTGACCTATGTGTCCCTCGGAGGGATGCGCGCCACGACCTGGATCCAGATCGTCAAGGCCGTCCTGCTGATCGTGGGCGCGACTGTGCTCACCGTGCTCGTTCTGGTCCATTTCCACGGCAACGTCAACGCGCTCCTCACCTCCGCCGCCGAGCGGAGCGGGCACGGACTGAAGTTCCTCTCGCCCGGACTCAAGTACGGCGGCAGCTGGACCGCCAAATTCGACTTCATCAGCCTCGGGCTGGCCCTGGTGCTCGGTACGGCCGGACTGCCTCACATCCTGTCGCGCTTCTACACCGTGCCCACCGCCCGCGCCGCCCGCCGCTCGGTCGTCTGGTCGATCGGCCTCATCGGCAGCTTCTACCTGATGACGATCGTGCTCGGGTTCGGTGCGGCAGCGCTGGTCGGTTCGGCGGACGTACGGGCGTCGAGTCCCGCCGGGAACACGGCCGTCCCGCTGCTGGCCCTGGTGCTCGGCGGCGGCGAAGGTTCCACCGGGGGAGCGATTCTGTTCGCCGTGGTCGCCGCCGTGGCCTTCGCGACCATTCTCGCCGTGGTCGCCGGGATCACGCTTGCCTCCTCCGCCTCCGTGGCTCATGACCTCTACGCTTCGCTCAGGCGCCCGGGCTCCAAGCAGCACAGCGAAGTCACCGTGGCCAGGGTCGCCGCGGCCGGGATCGGGGTGGCCGCCATCGGGCTGGGCCTGGTCGCCCAGGATCTGAATGTGGCGTTCCTGGTCGGGCTCGCCTTCGCCGTGGCCGCCTCGGCCAATCTGCCGGTGCTGCTCTACTCGCTGTTCTGGCGGAACTTCACCACGCGGGGAGCGGTCTGGTCGGTCTACGGCGGGCTGATCCCCGCGGTGCTGCTCGTCCTGCTTTCACCGGTCGTCTCCGGCAGCCCCACCTCGCTCTTCCCCGGCGTCGACTTCCAGTTCTTCCCGCTGGAGAACCCCGGACTGGTCTCCGTCCCGCTCGGCTTCCTAGCCGGCTGGATCGGCACAGTCACATCACCCGAGCCACCCGACGACGCCAAGCATGCGGAGACCGAGGTCCGCGCGCTGACCGGGGCGGGGGCGGTGTAGCCGGTCCGGGAAAGGCGGGGCTGGTTGTGGCTGCCGCGGGCCGGTGGTCCGTCACAGCGGGCGTCAGCAGATCGTCGCCCACCACCCGGCCGGCCAGCACGTCCGCGGTCCGCCCTCGGCTGAGCACGTCGTCGATCGGGCGGCCCGCGGCGTCGGGACCGAGCCCCAGCAGCCGCTGCGCCTCGTCGTTCAGCAGCCGGATGCGTCCCGTACGGTCCAGCGCGACGGCCCCTTCGCGGATGCTGTGCAGCATCGCCTCGCGCTCGGTCAGCAGCGCGGAGATGTCGGAGAAGGCCAGGTCGCGGGTGCGTCGCTGGATGCGGCGGGAGATCAGGTAGGCAGCCAGCGCCCCGACGGCGAGCGCCCCGCCCGCGTAGGCGAGCAGCCCCGGGATCGCCGCCAGGAGCGGGCGCGGACACCGTCGTACGCGATGCCGACCGAGACCGCTCCGACGAGGTGGTCCGCGTTGTCGCGGAGCGGCACCTTGCCGCGTGCCGAGCGGCCGAGCGTACCGCTGTCGATCTCCATGATCTCTCCGCCCGCGAGCGCCTCACTGGGATCGGTCGAGACGACCTTGCCGATCCGGCGGGTGTCGGTGTGCGACCAGCGCACCCCGTGCCGGTCCATGACGACGTACTCGGCGTCGGTGGACCGCCTGATCCGCTCCGCGGCGGATTGCACGGGCCCTCCGGGTGCGGGGGCTGTGGTGAGCAGGGGCTCGGCGATCTGCGGCTGGGCCGCCGTGGTCTGCGCGATGGCGAGCGCACGGCGCATCGTTTTGTCGTCGAGCTGCGTGCTGAGGGGTGCCAGAAAGAGGCCGGTGGCGAGTACGGTGACGCCGGTGGCGATGGCGAGCTGCACCAGCAGCACCTGGGAGAAGACCCGCTGCGGCCAGCCGAGTCAGCGAGGCCACGGTCAGCCGGGTGCTCAACGGCAAGTCCGGATTCTGTGACGCCACTCGGAAGGCCGTCCTCTCCGCGCTCGACGTCCTCGGTGACGAGCGTCCGACCCAGCTGCGCGGCGAGCGGGCCCGGCTGGCCGGACTCGTCCTGCCGGAGCTGCAGAACCCGATCTTCCCGGCCTTCGCCGAGGTCGTCGGCGGTGCGCTCGCCCCAGCAGGGGCTGACGGTCGTGGTAGCCACGTCGCGCGCCGCGGCCGGCGCGGGCGCCGCCTGCGGAACCTGCGCGAGCAGGGCGAACAGCGTCTGCGCCCGCGGATCCTCGGCGGTGTGGAGCCGGTGTCCGAGCCCCGGCACCCTGCGGCCGGGGTCGAGGAATTCCTCGCCGAGTTCAAGCCGGGCCGAGAGCTCCATACCGACGTCGAGTTCTACGCCGGGGCCGTCATGGAGCTGTGCGGGGTGCCGCGCGAGATGTTCACGCCGACCTTCTGTGCGGCGCGTGTGGCCGGCTGGAACGTCAATATCCTGGAGCAGGCGGAGGACTCGAAGACCATCCGCCCGGCGGCCCGTTCCATCGGTCCACCCCGCCGCAGCCGGTACCGGCGCCCTGAGGTCCCCCCGAGGAAGGCCACCGTTGAGCCCGTCATCCCCGCCCCGCAGGCAGCAGATCCCGGTCATCGTCCTGGCAGGGTTCCTGGGTTCCGGCAAGACGACCCTGCTCAACCACCTGCTCCGCCACCGCGCGGGGAACCGGATCGGCGTGATCGTCAACGATTTCGGTTCGATCGAGATCGATGCCATGACCGTCTCGGGGCAGGTCGGCTCGACTGTTTCACTGGGCAACGGATGTCTGTGCTGCGCCGTCGACGCGAGCGAACTCGATACCTTCCTGGAGACGCTGACCCGCCCCGCCGTCGGCCTCGACGTGATCGTCATCGAGGCCAGCGGACTCGCGGAACCCCAGGAGCTCGTGCGCATGCTGCTGGCCAGCGACAACCCGCACATCGTGTACGGGGGACTGGTCGAGCTCGTCGACGCCGCCGAGTTCGACGCCGTCCGGGAGCGCCATCCGGAGATCGACCGGCACCTCGGCGTCGCCGATCTTGTCGTGCTGAACAAGACGGACCGGGCCACGGACGAGGAGCAGGACCGCATTCGGGACGCCGTCGCGGCGACCGGCAGCAGGGCGGCCGTTGTCTCCGCCGAGTACGGACGCATCGACCCGGAGCTGCTCTTCGACCCGGCGCTGCGGCCGGACGGCGAGGAGCGGATGCGTCAGCTCTCCTTCGAGGACCTCCTGCTGGACGAGGAGGGCGGCGAAACGCACGCCGGGCATCTGCACACCACGTACGAGAGTGTCTCGTTCGGCGCCGATGTACCCATGAACCCCCGCCGAACGATGGAGTTTCTCGACTCCCGGCCGGAGGGCCTCTACCGGATCAAGGGGTACATCGACTTCGGCGCGGGAGACCGCGGGAACAAGTACGAGGTGCATGCGGTCGGCCGGTTCCTGCGGTTCGCCCCGCAGCCCTGGAAGCGCGACGAACCGCGCCTCACCCAGCTGGTGCTGATCGGCTCCGGCATCGACCCGGATGCCCTGCACAAGGAGCTGGCCGACTGCCGCGAGAGCGCCGAACCACCGGTGGAAGCAGGGGCGGCGCCGGACATGACGCAGGACGCCGCACATGAGCAGAGCATGTGGGGCGTCCTGCGTTACGTACAACAGCCGGCCGACTGAAACCGACCGGCGCATGCGGCCGACGGTATCCCGCCGGCTACACCGGTCCGGCGACCACCGCGACCGGCTTGGCCAGCGGCGTCCCCGAACCGTCGCGCCGCGGATCCGGCTCCGGCAGTTCGGACGGGGTGCCGTTCTTCTGCGCCGCCCGCGCCGGGACCGCACCCGCCCAGGCGAACACCAGGACGTCCTCGCCCTTGAGGAAGCGCTGACAGCGCACCCCGCCGGTGGCCCGGCCCTTGCGCGGGTACTGGTCGAACGGCGTGAGCTTCGCCGTCAGCACCGAGTCGTCCAGCGTGCCGTGCGAGCCCGCCACCGTGAACACCATCGCGTCCGCCGCCGGGTCCACCGCGCCGAACGAGAGCACCTCGGCGCCCTCCGCCAGCTTCACGCCCGCCATGCCGCCCGCCGGCCGGCCCTGCGGCCGTACCTGGGCCGCCGGGTAGCGCAGCAGCTGTGCGTCGGACGTGATGAAGACGAGGTCCTCCTCGCCCGTACGCAGTTCGGCGGCGCCGACGATCCGGTCACCGTCCTTGAGGGTGATGACCTCCAGCTCGTCCTTGTTGGCCGGATAGTCCGGCACCACCCGCTTGACGACGCCTTGCAGGGTGCCGATCGCCAGGCCGGGGGAGGACTCGTCGAGCGTGGTGAGGCAGATGACCTCCTCACCGGTCTCCAGCGTGAGGAACTCCGAGACCTGTGCCCCGCCCGAAAGATTGGGCGCGGCATGGGTGTCCGGCAGCTGGGGCAGGTCGATCACCGCGAGCCGCAGCAGCCGCCCTGTCGACGTCACCACGCCGACATCGCCACGTGCCGTCGCCGGCACGGCCGACACGATCACGTCGTGCTTGGCGCGCTTGGCGTCCTCGGTGACGACGATCGGGTCGCCGGTGGCCGTACGGGCCAGGAGACCGGTCGAGGACAGCAGCACCCGGCAGGGGTCGTCCGCGACCTCCAGCGGCACCGAGGCGACCTGCGAACCGGCCGACTCCAGCAGCACCGTACGCCGGTCGGTGCCGAACTTCTTCGCGACTGCGGCCAGTTCGGTGGAGACCAGCTTGCGCAGCTCGGCGTCCGATTCGAGGATCCTCGTCAGCTCGGCGATCCCGGCGTTGAGCCGGTCCCGCTCGCTCTCCAGCTCGATCCGGTCGAACCGGGTCAGCCGGCGCAGCGGGGTGTCCAGGATGTACTGCGTCTGGATCTCGCTCAGCGAGAAGTGCTCGATGAGCCGCTCCTTCGCCTGCGCGGAATTGTCGCTGGACCGGATGAGCCGGATGACCTCGTCGATGTCGATCAGCGCGACGAGCAGACCCTCGACCAGGTGCAACCGGTCCCGGCGCTTGGTCCGGCGGAACTCGCTGCGGCGGCGCACCACGTCGAAGCGGTGGTCGAGATAGACCTCGAGGAGCTCCTTGAGACCCAGCGTGAGCGGCTGCCCGTCGACCAGCGCCACATTGTTGATGCCGAAGGACTCCTCCATCGGCGTCAGCTTGTAGAGCTGTTCCAGCACGGCCTCGGGCACGAAGCCGTTCTTGACCTCGATGACCAGGCGCAGGCCGTGCTCGCGGTCGGTGAGGTCCTTGACATCGGCGATGCCCTGGAGCTTCTTCACCGAGACCAAATCCTTGATCTTGGCGATCACCTTCTCCGGGCCGACGGAGAAGGGCAGTTCGGTGACGACCAGACCCTTGCGGCGGGCCGTCACGTTCTCCACGGCGACCGTCGCACGGATCTTGAACGTGCCACGCCCGGCCGCGTACGCGTCCTTGATCCCGCCGAGGCCTACGATTCGGCCACCGGTCGGCAGGTCGGGTCCGGGGACGAACCGCATCAGGGTCTCCAGGTCCGCGCCCGGATGCCTGATCAGATGGCGGGCGGCGGCGATGACCTCGCCCAGGTTGTGCGGCGGCATATTGGTCGCCATGCCGACCGCGATCCCGGATGATCCGTTGACCAGGAGGTTCGGATAGGCGGCGGGGAGTGCGACCGGTTCCTGTTCCTGGCCGTCGTAATTCGACTGGAAATCGACGGTGTCCTCGTCGATCGACTCCGTCATCAGCGACGTGGCGTCGGCCATCCGGCACTCGGTGTACCGCATGGCGGCCGGCGGGTCGTCGTTGCCGAGCGAGCCGAAGTTGCCGTGCCCGTCGACGAGGGGGAGCCGCATCGAGAACGGCTGCGCCATCCGGACCAGCGCGTCGTAGATCGACGCGTCGCCGTGCGGATGCAGCTTGCCCATGACCTCGCCGACGACGCGGGCACACTTCACATAGCCGCGGTCGGGGCGCAGCCCCATCTCGTTCATCTGGTACACGATGCGGCGGTGCACCGGCTTCATGCCGTCGCGGGCGTCCGGCAGGGCCCGTGAGTAGATCACCGAGTACGCGTACTCGAGGAAGGAGCCCTGCATTTCGTCGACGACGTCGATGTCGAGGATCTTCTCCTCGAAGTCGTCCGGCGGCGGGGTCTTCGTACTGCGGCGGGCCATCGCTGCTGCGACTCCTTCACAGATCTGTTCGGGCAACCTCTGGTTCTGACGCGGACCATTGTGGACCGCCGCACTGACAACGCCGACCTCGACCCGTCCCAAGCGCTCTTTCACGCGAACTTCCACGGCACGGGAACTTCGCCAGGTGTCGGTGCGCTTGCTTACAGTGGCAGGTCTCGCAAGAAATCCAGTATCGCGATCGAAGGGACGTACATGCCCATGGGTCACACGGCCACAGCCCAGGCCGGCTCCGGCGGCTTGACAGCGACCGAGCACCGTCTGGCCAACGGCCTGCGCGTGGTGCTCTCCGAGGACCATCTGACCCCGGTCGCCGCGGTGTGCCTCTGGTACGACGTCGGGTCGCGCCACGAGGTCAAGGGGCGCACGGGTCTGGCTCACCTCTTCGAGCACCTGATGTTCCAGGGCTCCGGACAGGTCAAGGGGAACGGACACTTCGAGCTGGTGCAGGGCGCCGGGGGCTCCCTCAACGGGACGACCAGCTTCGAACGCACCAACTACTTCGAGACGATGCCCACGCATCAGCTGGAACTGGCCCTGTGGCTCGAAGCCGACCGGATGGGCTCGCTGCTCGCCGCGCTCGACGACGAGTCCATGGAGAACCAGCGGGACGTTGTCAAGAACGAGCGCCGCCAGCGGTACGACAACGTTCCGTACGGCACGGCGTTCGAGAGGCTGACCGCCCTCGCCTACCCCGAGGGCCACCCGTACCACCACACCCCGATCGGCTCGATGGCCGACCTGGACGCGGCGACGCTCGAAGACGCACGGACCTTCTTCCGTACGTACTACGCGCCCAACAACGCGGTGCTGTCGGTCGTCGGCGACATCGACCCCCAGCAGACGCTCGCCTGGATCGAGAAGTACTTCGGCTCCATCCCGTCCCACGACGGCAAGCAGCCGCCGCGCGACGGCACGCTCCCCGAGATCATCGGCGAGCAGCTGCGCGAAGAGGTCCACGAGGAGGTCCCGGCGCGGGCGCTGATGGCCGCCTACCGGCTGCCGCACGACGGCACCAGGGAGTGCGACGCCGCGGATCTCGCGCTGACCGTGCTCGGCGGAGGCGAGTCCTCCCGGCTGCACAACCGTCTGGTCCGCCGCGACCGCACGGCCGTTGCGGCAGGTTTCGGGCTGCTGCGGCTGGCCGGCGCGCCCTCGCTCGGCTGGCTGGACGTGAAGACGTCCGGCGGTGTCGAGGTGGCGCAGATCGAGGCCGCGGTCGACGAGGAGCTGGCCCGATTCGCCGCCGAGGGCCCCACGCCCGAGGAAATGGAGCGCGCTCAGGCACAGTTGGAGCGCGAGTGGCTGGACCGGCTCGGTACGGTCGCGGGCCGCGCCGATGAACTCTGCCGGTTCGCCGTGCTGTTCGGCGACCCGCAGCTCGCCCTGACCGCCGTCCAGCGGGTCCTCGACGTCACCGCGGACGAGGTCCAGGCGGCGGCCAGGGCCCAGCTGCGCCCCGACAACCGGGCGGTGCTCGTCTACGAGCCGGTCGAGCCGGCCGAATCCGCCGACGCGGAAGCCGACGAGACGGACACCGACACCGACGCGCACGAAGGGGCGGACAAGTGAGCGACGCTGCCGCGACTGGAGTAACGATGGAGTACCACCCGCAGCCGACCCCCGGCACGGCCAGGCCCTGGGCCTTTCCCGCACCCGAGCGCGGCGCCCTGCCCAATGGGCTGACGGTGCTGCGCTGCCACCGTCCCGGCCAGCAGGTCGTCGCGGTCGAGATCTTCCTCGACGCCCCGCTGGACGCCGAGCCCGAGGGCCTCGACGGCGTGGCCACGATCATGGCGCGGGCCCTTTCCGAGGGCACCGACAAGCACTCCGCCGAGGAGTTCGCCGCTGAGCTGGAGCGTTGCGGCGCCACCCTCGACGCGCACGCCGACCATCCCGGCATGCGGGTCTCCCTGGAGGTTCCGGCCTCCCGGCTGGCCAAGGCGCTCGGGCTGGTCGCCGAGGCGCTGCGGGCACCCGCGTTCGCCGACAGCGAGATCGAGCGACTGGTGAACAACCGGCTCGACGAGATTCCGCACGAGCAGGCCAACCCGGCCCGGCGTGCCGCCAAGCAGCTCTCCAAGGAGCTCTTCCCGGCCACGTCGCGGATGTCACGCCCGCGCCAGGGCACCGAGGAGACGGTGGAGCGGATCGACTCCGCGGCCGTGCGCGCCTTCTACGAGGCCCATGTCCGGCCGTCCACCGCGACCGTCGTCGTCGTGGGCGACCTCACCGGTATCGACCTGGACGCCCTGCTCGCCGACACCATCGGCGACTGGACCGGAAACACTGTGGAGCCCCGTCCGGTCCCGCCGATCACCGCCGACGACACCGGCCGCGTGGTGATCGTCGACCGTCCGGGCGCCGTGCAGACGCAACTGCTGATCGGCCGCATCGGCGCCGACCGGCACGACAGCGTGTGGCCGGCCCAGGTCCTCGGCACCTACTGCCTGGGCGGCACACTCACCTCCCGGCTGGACCGGGTGCTGCGCGAGGAGAAGGGCTACACCTACGGCGTGCGGGCCTTCGGGCAGGTCCTGCGCTCGACGGCCCCGGACTCCGCCTCCGGGGTGACCGGCGCGGCGATGCTGGCGATCAGCGGCTCGGTGGACACGGAGTCCACCGGACCGGCGCTCGACGACCTGTGGAAGGTCCTGCGGACCCTGGTGGCCGAGGGGCTGACCGACGCCGAGCGCGAGACCGCTGTGCAGAACCTCGTGGGTGTCGCCCCGCTGAAGTTCGAGACGGCTGCCTCCGTCGCCGGCACGCTCGCCGACCAGGTCGAGCAGCACCTCCCGGATGACTACCAGGCGCAGTTGTACGCCCGCCTGGCCGAGACCGGCACGGTCGAGGCGACCGCAGCCGTGGTCAACGCCTTCCCCGTGGACCGGCTGGTCACGATTCTCGTCGGCGACGCCGCGCAGATCGAGGAGCCGGTCAGGGCGTTGGGCATCGGAGAGGTGTCGGTCGTCACCGGCTGATGCACCAAAGCCCCGCAAAGGGGGGCGAAGAGGGACCCTGGCGAGTCGCTTCCCGCCAGGGTCTTCCTTTTTGCCCGATTTGAGACGAAAGTTCCTTGCTTGCTCTGTGGGATGCGCTACAAAGCGCCCTGTCCGTTTGGTGAATGAAAGTGCCCCCGCCTAGCGTCGGCTCCGCTGTCCGTCACTCGTATGCCGCATCCGTGGCGCCGGGCAGTGATCGCCGAGTCCCCGTCAGGCGCGAGCCTGGGGAGCCGGGGACCCACGCAGTCCCTGGGGTGCATCGGATGCCGCGACCTCCTGTGAGGCCGGGGATCCGTAGGAGACCTTCCTGCTCCGAACCCGTCAGCTAACCCGGTAGGCGAGAAGGAAGGAAAGGACCAGCTACTTCATGGCGTTCACCCGCCCCACCGGGAAGCACCGTGCCCCGAGCCGCCTGAAGCGCAGGAGCGCACGCGTCGCCGGAGTCGCAACGCTGGCGACCACCGGTGTCATCGGCGGACTGGCCTCTCCGGCCCTCGCCACGGATGCCGAGGCCCCCTCCGGCGATGAAACCGGTCTGACCCAGATCGTCGCCATCGAGGATGCCCTCGCCGACCAGGTGGCCACCCAGGCCGAGGTGCAGAAGCGCCAGGCCGACGTCGCCGCGAAGGCTGCCGAGGCTGCCAAGGCCGACGCGGCGGCGAAGGTCAAGGCCGAGGCCCGCGCCAAGGCGGCCCGTGACGCGAAGGCCCGCGCCGCCCGTTCCGCCGAGCGCACCCGCCTGGGCTCCTTCCAGCTCCCGGTCGCCGGTTCGTACGTCACCACCGGCTACAAGTCGAGCGGATCCCTCTGGTCCTCCGGCCGCCACTCGGGCATCGACTTCCACGCCGCCTCCGGCAGCTCCGTCGTCGCCGTCGGCGCCGGCACGGTCGTCGAGGCGGGCTGGGGTGGCGCATACGGCAACAACATCGTGCTGCGGATGACGGACGGCACGTACACCCAGTACGGCCACCTCTCCTCGATCGGCGTCTCCGTCGGCCAGAGCGTCGGCGCAGGCCAGCAGATCGGCCTCTCCGGCTCGACCGGCAACTCCACCGGACCGCACCTCCACTTCGAGGCCCGCACCACGCCTTCGTACGGCTCCGACATGGACCCCGTGGCGTACCTGCGCGCCCATGGCGTGAACGTCTGACCGACGTCCCATCCGCAATACGCCGAAGGCCCCGGCTTCCGCCGGGGCCTTCGGCGTGTCCGTTCCTGCCGAACCGCCCCGCGGAACCGTCCCCGGGTCAAAGGGTATTCATGGTTTTCGGCCCGGCTTCGGAAATGCAGCCGCCGTGCAATAGAGTCACGGAACAGGCGTCGATCGGCCGCGTTTCGCGGGGGATTAAGGCGGAGGTTCGGACATGCGTATTCCGGCGCAATCGGTATGTACGGCAATCCGTGACGACATCGTCTCCGGTGTCTTCGAACGCGGCGGCAGACTCACCGAGGAGCTGCTCGCGCGTCGTTACGGGGTATCCCGTGTCCCGGTGCGGGAAGCGCTGCGCACCCTGGAGTCCGAGGGCTTCGTGGTCACCCGCCGACATGCCGGTGCCTGTGTCGCCGAGCCCACCGAACAGGAGGCCGCCGACCTTCTGGACGTGCGGATGCTGCTGGAGCCGCTCGGTGCGGCCCGTGCCGCACAACGCCGCACCGAGGCGCACCTCAAGGTGCTGCGCGGCCTGGTCAGGCTGGGTCAGGACAGAGCGCGGCGGGGTGAGGGGGAGGATCTGCGCTCCCTGGGCGGCTGGTTCCACGAGACGCTCGCCCAGGCGTCCGGCAGCCCCGGGCTCGTCGCGCTGCTCACCCAGCTACGCCACAAGATCGCCTGGATGTACGCGGTCGAGCAGCCGGCCCGTCTGGCCGATTGCTGGGGCGAGCGCGGAGCCATCGTGGACGCCGTGGGGCGCGGCGACGCGGAACGGGCCAGGGCGCTGGCCGCCCAGCACGCCGAGCGGGCCGCCGCCGCGCACCGGTTGCGCCGCGCGGGCGGTGCTCCGGGCCGTGATGCCGGCGCCCCCGTTCCGGCGGCCGGGTGAGGAATTCGCAACATGCCGTAAACATCGCGAGCGGCCGGCGTTAACACCTGCGCCGTATACAAAGTGAATTAAGTACGCGGGTCTTTCTTTGGGCTGCCCGAAATTCGCTCCGGAGGCATTGCCGGTATCAGGAAACGCAGGAGCCGCGGTCCCGGTTGGGGGTATCGCGGCTCCGTCACAGAAATGGACCCGACAGGAACTGGCCGGAAAGGCTTCCCCCTGATCGGAACCCTGGAATCAGACGGTCTCGGGGAGCTCCTCGAGCCCCTCGGTGACCAGCTTCGCCAGCCGGTCGAGCGCGGCCTCCGCGTCGTCCGCCTCGGAGGCGATCACGATCTCCTCGCCGCCGTGCGCGCCGAGGCCGAGCACCGCGAGGATGGAGGCGGCGTTCACCGGGGGGCCGTCGGACTTGGCGATCGTCACGGGGATGCCGGACGCCGTGGCCGCACGAACGAAGATGGAAGCAGGGCGGGCGTGCAGGCCCTCGGCCCAACCGACATTGACGCGACGCTCAGCCATGGTTCTGCCCTTCACAAATCAATGGTTGTCTAGACCAGACTCTCACGCAGTGCGCTGTCTCCCGCCGACGCGCGCCCCGGCCCGTGCAGCACGGCCGGTCGGAGCTCTCAGACTGCCTCGGCCCCGGGCCCTACGCGACCGCTGATCGCGCCGTAGGCTTTGCCCATGCAGCCCACGCCGGAGCAGAGTCCGCACCACGCGTACCCCGACCACTGGGAAGCGGATGTGGTGCTCCGCGACGGCGGTACGGCCCGTATCAGGCCCATCACCACGGACGATGCCGAGCGCCTGGTCAGCTTCTACGAGCAGGTCTCCGACGAGTCGAAGTACTACCGGTTCTTCGCTCCTTACCCCCGTCTGTCCGCCAAGGACGTCCACCGCTTCACCCATCACGACTACGTCGACCGGGTGGGGCTCGCCGCCACGGTCGGCGGTGAGTTCATCGCCACCGTCCGCTACGACCGGATCGACGCGAACGGCCGGCCGGCCTCCGTCCCCGCCGACGAGGCAGAGGTCGCCTTTCTCGTCCAGGACGCGCACCAGGGCCGTGGCGTGGCATCGGCGCTCCTCGAGCACATTGCCGCAGTGGCGCGTGAGCGCGGCATCCGGCGCTTCGCCGCCGAGGTGCTGCCCGCCAACACCAAGATGATCAAGGTGTTCCGTGACGCCGGGTACACCCAGCAGCGCAGCTTCGAGGAAGGCGCCGTCCATCTCACCCTCGACCTCGAACCGACCGCCGAGTCCCTCGCCGTCCAGCGCGCCCGTGAGCAGCGGGCGGAGGCGCGGTCGGTGCAGCGGCTGCTCGCACCGGGTTCGGTCGCCGTCATTGGCACGGGGCGTAACCCCGGCGGGGTCGGCCGCACGGTTCTGCGCAACCTCCTCGGCGCGGGCTTCACCGGCCGTGCGTACGCCGTGAACAGCTCGTTCGCCGCAGACCAGGGAACGATCGACGGCGTCCCCGCGCACCGCTCCATCGGCGAGATCGGTGAACCGGTGGACCTCGCGGTCGTCGCCGTGCCCGCGGACCGGGTCCCGGAGGCCGTCGCCGACTGCGGCGAACAAGGCGTCCAGGGCCTCGTGGTCCTCTCCGCCGGATATGCCGAATGGGGTGCCGAAGGCAGGGAAAGACAGCGCGAACTGGTCCGCCAGGCCCGCTCGTACGGCATGCGCATCATCGGCCCGAACGCCTTCGGGATCATCAACAACGCGGGCGCCGTACGGCTGAACGCCTCCCTCGCCCCCGAGCCGCCCGCCCCGGGGCGCATCGGTCTGTTCACGCAGTCGGGCGCGATCGGCATCGCCCTGCTCTCCGGGCTCTACCGGCGCGGCGCGGGTCTGTCGACGTTCATCTCCGCGGGCAACCGCGCCGACATCTCGGGCAACGACTTCCTCCAGTACTGGTACGAGGACCCGGACACCGACGTCGCCCTGCTCTACCTCGAATCCCTCGGCAATCCGCGGAAGTTCACCCGCCTCGCGCGGCGCACCGCGGCGGTGAAGCCGGTCGTCGTGGTGAAGGGAGCCCGGCACAGCGGCAGCACCCCGCCCGGTCATGCGGTGCCGATCAGCCGGATCCCGGACGCGACCGTCTCCGCGCTCATGCGGCAGGCGGGCGTGATCCGCGTCGACACGGTGACGGAGATGGTCGACGCGGGCCTGCTCCTCGCCGACCAGCCCCTCCCGGCGGGTCCCCGGGTCGCGATCCTCGGCAACTCCGAGTCCCTGGGCCTCCTCACGTACGACGCCTGCCTGGCCGAGGGGCTGCGCCCGCGCCCGCCCCGCGACCTCACCACCGCGGCCACCCCGCAGGACTTCCGGGATGCGCTGGCGGAGGCACTCGCCGACCGGAGCTGCGACGCGGTGATCGTGACAGCGATCCCGTGGGTCGGCGAGAACGGCCAGGCGGAAACAGGTGACGGCGAGGTCCTGGCCGCCGCGCTGCGCGCGGCGGCGGCCACGGGGCCGGCCAAGCCGGTGGCCGTGGTCCACGTGGAGATCGGCGGCCTGGCGGAGGCGCTCGCGGCCGCCAGCAGCACGGTCGCGGCGCCGCGGGCGGCCGCGACGGCTGCCCCGGGTGCTTCGGCCGCGGCGGTCGGCAAGGGCACCCCGCGCGTCACGAGCCCCACAGGCGCTTCAGCCACGCCGAGCATCACCGGCGCCCCAGCCGGCTCAGCTCCGCCGGATCCCCCGGCCCAGCCGAACGCCCCCGGCTCCGGTGCCCCCACGCCGTCTGCTCCCTCCACCGGCCGGATCCCCGCCTACCCCGCCGCCGAGCGTGCCGTCCGTGCCCTCGCCGAGGTGGTGAAGTACGCGCAGTGGCGACGGCAGGCCGCGGTGCCCGGCAAGGTGCCCGAGTTCCTTGAGGACACCATCGACGAGGCAGGCGCCGCCGAACGTATCGACGCACTCCTCGGGCCCGACCCCGATCCCCGGGGCCGTCAGCTCAGCCACGACGAGGCGCGCGAACTCCTGGGCCGCTACGGCATCCCCGTACGGCCGACGCTCCCCGCCCCCGGCCCGGACGCCGCCGTTGCCGCGGCTGCCCGGCTCGGGTTTCCGGTGGCGCTCAAGACCACCGCGCCTCATCTGCGCCACCGTGCCGACCTCGGCGGCGTCCGGCTCGACCTTGCCAACGAGACCGCACTGCGCCGGGCGTACGGAGAGCTGACCGACCTGCTCGGCAAGCCCACCGAGCTGCAGCCGGTCGTCCAGTCCATGGCACCGCGCGGCGTGGACACCGTCGTGCGGGCCACGATCGACCCGGCGGCGGGCGCCGTCCTCTCCTTCGGTCTCGCGGGCGCGCCCTCCGAACTCCTCGGGGACACCGCCCACCGCCTCGTGCCTGCCACCGACCGCGACGCCGCCGAACTGATCCGGTCCATCCGGGCGGCCCCGGTCCTCTTCGGCTGGCGGGGCTCGGCGCCCGTCGACACCGCGGCGCTCGAGGAACTGCTGCTGAGGGTGTCCCGGCTCGTCGACGATCACCCCGAGGTGGTCTCCGTCGCACTGGAACCGGTCGTGGTCGCCACGCAGGGGCTGACCGTCCTCGGCGCGACCGTCCGGCTGTCGCCGCCACCGGCCCGTACCGACCTCGGCCCCCGTCGCCTGCCCAACTACTGAATCCACCGACAATCCGCCGCAGGCCCTGTCCACAGCGTCCCCGGCAGTCATCCACCCCCCGTAGGATGGTCCGTATGGCGAAGACCGGTACGACGACCCAGGGGCTGCGCGCGGCGATCGAGCGCAGCGGCTACTACCCGGCCCTTGTGGCCGAGGCGGTGGAGGCCGCCGTCGGGGGTGAGCCGGTCGCTTCGTACCTGGTGCACCAGGAGACGACCTTCGACTCCAACGAGGTGCGCAGGCACGTCACGGTCCTGGTCCTGACGGACAACCGTTTCATCGTCAGCCACACCGACGAGCAGAACGCGGACACCAGTTCCCCGTCGCCGTACGCCACCACCTCCACCGAGTCCGTCAAGCTGGACCGGATCTCGTCGGTGGTGGTCAGTCGCGTCGTGGCCGACCCGGAGAAGTACGTCCCGGGCACACTGCCCCGCGAGGTCGTCCTGACCATCGGCTGGGGCGCGGTCTCCCGCATCGACCTGGAGCCCGCCGCCTGCGGCGACCCCAACTGCGAGGCGGACCACGGCTACACCGGCAGCTCCACCGCCGACGACCTGAGCCTGCGCGTCAGCGAGGCCGGTGACGGCCCGGACACGGTGCGGCAGACCCTTGCCTTCGCCCAGTCCCTCTCCGAGGCGACGGCCGCGACCGCGGCTACCGGCCGCTGATGGCCCAGCCGGCCTGGCAGGACCCCGTTCCGCTCCCTCTCGACACCGCTCCCGTCCCCGCGTACGGCAGCGGTTCGCTCGCCGATCTGCTGCCGACGCTCGTCGCCGGACAGGGCGTGCCCGGCTTCACGGCGGCGATACCGGAGCTCACCCCCGCCGACCGGAACTGCGTCTTCCTGATCGACGGACTCGGCTGGGAGCAGATCAAGGCCCATCCGGACGAGGCGCCGTATCTGCACTCGCTGCTCCCCACCTCTCGCGGGGGCACGGGCCGTCCCATCACGGCGGGCTTCCCGGCCACCACCGCGACTTCGCTCGCCTCGGTCGGTACGGGGCTGCCGCCCGGCGCACACGGCCTTCCCGGCTACACCGTCCGCAATCCGGAGACCGGCGAGCTGATGAACCAGCTCCGCTGGAAGCCCTGGACCTCGCCGGCGGTCTGGCAGCCGTATCCCACCGTCTTCCGGCTCGCCGACGAGGCCGGTGTAGCGACCGCGCAGGTCTCCGCCCCGACCTTCCAGCACACCCCGCTCACCGAGGTCGCGCTGAGCGGTGGCACGTTCCACGGCAGGCTCTCCGGCGAGGACCGGATGGACCTGGCCGCGGACCGGCTCGCCGCCGGTGACCGGTCGCTCGTCTACACGTACTACAGCGAGATCGACGGCAAGGGGCACCGCTTCGGCGTCGACTCCGACGCCTGGCGCGGCCAGCTGATGTACGTGGACGGTCTCGTGCAGCGCCTCGCCGAGCAGCTCCCGCCCCGCTCGGCGTTGTACATCACCGCCGACCACGGCATGATCGACATCCCCTTCGACGAACAGTCCCGGATCGATTTCGACGAGGACTGGGAGCTGCGCGCGGGCGTCGCCCTGCTCGGCGGCGAGGGCCGGGCCCGCCATGTGTACGCCGTACCCGGCGCCGAGGCCGATGTGCTGACTGTCTGGCAGGAAGTGCTCGGCGAGCAGTTCTGGGTGGCGAGCCGGGACGAGGCGATCGCGGCCGGCTGGTTCGGCCCGAAGGTCGACGAGCGGGTGTACGGCAGGGTCGGAGACGTGGTGGCGGCCGCCCGCGACGACGTGGTGGTCACCGCGTCCGTCCAGGAGCCGCACGAATCGGCGATGGTGGGCATGCACGGCTCGATGACCCCCGTCGAGCAGCTCGTCCCTCTCCTCGAAGTACGCTCGTAACCCGTTTTTCTCCCTCTCCTGCCCTTGCTGAACCGAAAGGTGTTCACCCCCTCATGTCCGAGCTTGTGTTCTTCTCCGGAACGATGGACTGCGGAAAGAGCACGCTGGCGCTGCAGATCGGGCACAACCGGTCGGCCCGCGGGCTGCAGGGCGTCATCTTCACCCGTGACGACCGGGCGGGCGAGGGCAAGCTCTCCTCACGGCTGGGGCTCGTCACGGAGGCCGTCGAGGCCGACGAGGGCATGGATGTGTACGCCCATCTCGTCGACCACGTCACCCGTGGCGGCCGGGCGGATTACGTGATCGTGGACGAGGCACAGTTCCTCGCTCCCGTACAGATCGACCAGCTCGCCCGGATCGTCGACGACCTCGGCCTGGACGTCTTCGCGTTCGGTATCACCACCGATTTTCGGACGAAGCTGTTCCCCGGGTCCCAGCGCCTCATGGAACTGGCCGACCGGGTCGAGACCCTTCAGGTCGAAGCGCTCTGCTGGTGCGGTGCACGGGCGACGCACAACGCCCGCACGGTGGGCGGCGAGATGGTCGTCGAAGGCGCCCAGGTCGTGGTGGGGGACGTCAACCAGCAGACGGACGAGGTCGGTTACGAGGTGCTGTGCAGGCGCCACCACCAGCGCAGGATGACCAGTGCGACGGCCCGCGCGGGTGTCCTGTCGCCGGACGTGCTTCCGGTGACGTCCGGCTGAGCCGCCGGACCCGCGGAGCCTCTCCTTCCACATCTCGTCTCCGCGCGCTTGACGTGTCGGAATTTTCCGACGCATGATGACGGGCATGGCGGAAGCAGATGTTTTCGGCGCTCTGGCCAACCCGGTGCGGCGCACACTCCTGGAGGCTCTCCGTGGCGGCCCGCGCGCGGCCGGCGATCTCGCCGGCGCGTTCGAACTGAGCAGGCCTGCGGTCTCCGAGCACTTGGCGGTGCTCAGAGGTGCGGGGCTGGTGCGTGAGGAGCCGCGCGGACGGTACCGCTACTACCACCTGGAAGCAGGCCCACTGGCCGAGGCGGTCGAGTGGCTGCATCCCTTCGAACGCTACTGGCGGGCCCGGATGGGCGCGCTGAGCGATCTGATCGACGAGGAGAACCGATGACCAGCGCAGACCCCGCCGTCATTCATGCTGACCAGTTCATCGCCCATGCGCCGGCGGCGGTCTGGCGGGCGCTGACCGATCCCGAACTGCACGCGCGGTGGTGGGCCGCCGGTGATGTGCGGCCTGTTGTGGGGCACCGCTTCACCCTGGACATGGGTCCCTGGGGTCGGCAGGCGTGCGAGGTGCTCGCAGTCGAGCCTGAGCGTCTTCTGCGCTACAGCTTCGCCCCTGGCTCGCTGAACACCACCGTCACCTGGCGGCTTCACCCCGAGGGGACGGGCACCCGGCTGTTTCTGGAACATGCCGGGTTCGACGTCGACTCGCCCCTGGGCAAAGCGGCGTTCCACGGCATGGGCGACGGGTGGCCGGACGTCCTGCTCCGCATCGAACCGGTGCTCGCCGGTGAGGACCGGTAGCGGGCCCGCGCGAACGCAAGGGGCTCAGAGCCTGTCGGGCGACCTCTGATCGGGCGGCCACGGCGTGGCAGGCACGCTTCCGGCGTTGCCGAAATGCCCTAGTAGCTCCGCTATGAGGCCATCCCGGCGCCTTGGAATCGCACGCACCACGCCGCGTCCGCTCTCCGATCGAAGGTCACCCGACAGGCTCTCAGGCGGCGCGGCGGACGCGGCCGCCCACGGCGTGAGGGATCATCGTTCCTCGGACCGTACGATCGTGAAGGCGGCGCCCTCCGGGTCCGCGACCGTCGCTACGCGCCCGCTCGCCCCGTCCCGCGGGGGCTGCAGCACATGCCCGCCGAGATCCACCACCCGTGCGGCAGCCTCGTCGGTGTCGGCGACCTCGAAGTACGTCATCCAGTGCGGGCCCCGGTCGCGCGGCAGGGCGCGGCCGACGCCGTGCAGCGAGGCCACCGGGCGGCCGTTCAGGTGCAGGGTCTGGTAGTCGAAGTCGGCCGAGACCACCGCCTCTGCTTCGTAGCCGAAGACCGTCTGGTAGAACTTGGCGACCGTCGAGGTCTCGCGGGTCACCAGCTCGTTCCAGACCGGGGTGCCGGGAACCCGCGCCAGCGCCGTACCGAGATGCGCGGCGGCCCGCCAGATCCCGAAGACCGCGCCGCTCGGGTCGGAGGCGACGGCGAGCCGGCCGGCCTCACCGGCGTCCAGCGGCCCCACGGCGACGGTGCCGCCGCAGGAGCGGATGGTCTCCGCCGTGACGTCGGCGTCGTCGGTGGCCAGATAGGTCGTCCAGGCGACCGGCAGGTGCCGTTCCGGCGGCAGCTGCCCGATGCCCGCGACCTCCTTCCCGTCGATCAGCGCCCGCACGTACGGGCCCAGTTGCTGCGGGCCGGGCCCGAACTCCCAGCCGAACAGCTCGGCGTAGAACTTCTGGGTCGTGGACAGGCCGTGCACGATCAGACTCACCCAGCAAGGTGTTCCGGGTGTGCGCCGAACGGCAGCCTCGGTCATCGTCACTCTCTCCTCGGACCATCGTGGTGGCCGTACGGGGGGAACGGGGCCGACGCGCCGACCGGCGGTGCGGGAGGTGTGCGCCCCGTGCAGATGCTTGCACCACCCGGCGCGCGATGCGCCCCGGCCGCGCCGCATGTTCCCGGATCTCGACGGAGGAAGTCCGGTTTGATGCGGTACGCCCGTTTCGATGTTGTTACAAGTGGGCGGGCTTCTGCGCGAGGATGGCACCCATGAAGCCCATCATCTCCGCATTCGAATGTGCGAGCGAGTCGGCGGGGCCACGTCCGCCGGTGCTCCTGGACGTGCGTTGGCAGCTCGGTGGACCGCATGGCCGTCCCGACTACGAGGCCGGGCACATCCCTGGTGCGGTCTTTGTCGATCTGGACGCGGAACTCGCCGGTCCGGCAGGCAGCGGCGGCCGTCATCCACTGCCCGACCCCGAGGAATTCGGCGCCGTGATGCGCCGCGCCGGGGTCTCTCGCGACACTCCGGTCGTGGTGTACGACGGCGGTCAGGGCTGGGCCGCGGCACGCGCATGGTGGCTGCTGCGTTGGACGGGCCACCCCGACGTCCGCGTGCTGGACGGCGGTCTCGCAGCCTGGGGCGGCGAGCTCTCCACTGAGTCGCCCACCCCTGCCGAGGGCGACTTCAGGCCCGAACCGGGTGCGCTGCCCCTGCTGGACGCGGACGGCGCGGCGGCGCTGGCCCGCTCCGGACTGCTGCTCGACGCGCGGGCGGCGGAGCGCTACCGCGGCGACGTGGAGCCGATCGACCGGGTCGGCGGCCACATCCCCGGTGCGGTCTCGGCCCCGACGTCCGAGAACACGGGTGGTGACGGGCGGTTCCTGCCCGCGCATGAGTTGTCCGCCCGCTTCAAGGAGCTCGGCACGGACGGCGCGCCGGCGGTCGGCGTCTACTGCGGCTCCGGGGTCTCCGGCGCGCACGAGGTGCTGGCCCTGGCCGTCGCGGGTATCCCCGCCGCGCTGTACGCGGGCTCCTGGTCCGAGTGGTCCGCCGACGAGTCCCGGCCGGTGGCCACAGGCCCCGACCCCCAGTAGCGGCGCCATCCGGAACTGCGGTGACCGGTTTCGGAGGCAGACCGCACGAGGGCCCGTACGCAGCGGCGTACGGGCCCTCGTCATGCCACGGTCACCCGGGTCAGTCCTGCTTCTTGCGGCGGGTGCCGAAGACGATCTCGTCCCAGCTCGGCACCGCGGCCCGCCGGCCCGGACGGACACCGTCCGCCTCCGCCTGGCGGTCGGTCGTCCCGGTCAACCGGTCGCGGTGGCCGGCCACCGCGCGCGGCATCAGCACATCCGCATAGGCGGAACCGGCGCCCGCGGAGGCTGCCGCGGCCGGCGGCTCGTCGGCCTCCGGCTCCTGAGCGGCGGGCTCGGTCGTCGGCGGCTCGGGCCGCTCCGGCACCACCATGTCGCCACGGAAGCTCGGCACGGCCTCCAGCAGGCTGGTCAGCGAGTCACGCTCACCGGCCGAGACTCCGACGATGTGCTCCTCCGGCTCGGGCGGAGGCGGCGGAGCGGGCCGCTCCATCTGACGGTCGAGCGCACGGTCCAGCGGCCGGTCGCGCGGCAGCCGGGCGATCCGGGGCACGAACGGGAAGCTCGGCTCGGGCGCGGCGACATCGTCGGTCTCGCCGATCAGCGAACGCGCCTCGTCGTCCACGGCCTGGACCAGCCGTCGCGGCGGGTCGTAGGTCCAGCTCGCCGAGTGCGGCTCGCCCGCCACCCGGTACACCAGCAGGACCTCCCAGGTGCCGTCGTCGCGACGCCAGGAGTCCCACTGGACGGTTTCCTTGTCGGCGCCGCGCAGCAGGAGGCGCTCCTGCACCGCCTCGCCGAGCTGGGGGCCGGTGTTCTCGCCGGGACGGCGCACGGGAGTCTTCCGGGCCCGCTCGGCCATGAAGGCGCGCTCCGCGAGCACGGGGCCCTCGAAGCGGCGGACACGGTCGACCGGAATTCCGGCGAACTGAGCGACCTCCTCCGCGGAGGCACCGGCTCGTATCCGGGCCTGGATGTCGCGGGGGCGGAGGTGGCTCTCGACCTCGATCTCGATCTGGCCGAGGCGCGCGCGATCGTTGCGCACGGCGGCGCGCAGTCGCTCGTCGATCGGAAGCGTGTACTCCGTGCTGTCCGCAGCCTTGAGCACCAGTCGTGTGCCGTCGTTGGAGACGGCCACGACACGCAGTTCGGGCATGGGGACCTCCCGGGTGGTGCCTGCCGACGTCACGTGCGTCGCTGCTTCCGCTAGTCGAGTGTGGCCTGCCCGGGTGCAGCCTGCCACAACATTGCCGTGTTGCCCGGCGTGTCGGGCGTGAGCCCTGGATCGCCGGTATGACACGGTGACCTTTGCGCAACGCTGAGTGACCAAATGTCACCCCGCGTAGCTGGCCTCCGTGCGATGCCGTGGCGCCGCCGGATCGAGTGCCTCCTTCGGCCCCGCCCCGAAGGTCCCGGACCCCACGTGGGAGTCCGGCCCCAGGGCTCGCCACAGTACTCCATTCGGGCCACGTGGGTGGACCGGCGCGCCGCCGAAGTTCTCGGCGGATGCGGGAGTCCAACTACCCAACTGGACGCGAAATGCCCATGACGCGTGTCCTGCTTCACAGAATCACCTGAAGCGGAACTATTCACTTCGCCCAATTGTCCCTTCCTGTTGCATGGTGGGAGAGATGTCAATCAAGGGCTGGAAATGGTGCGGAAGCCGGAAAGTGACACAGAACCCAGAGAGAGGCGTATCGATCTGAGCCTGCCGCAGGTGGCCGGCAGCGCAGTGGCGGCGGTCGCGGCGGCAGTGGCGGCCTCGCAACTGGGGGTGTACGGAACGATTCTCGGCGCCGGAGTGATGAGCATCGTCGCCACCTGCGGCGGCTCGGTCTTCCAGCACTTCTTCCGTCGCACCGGCGAGCAGATCCGCGAGGTCACGGTCCACGCGAAGCTCACGGGCCGGGAGACCCGCAGGGCGGGCGGGACGCGTGAGGTGCGGGACGCGTACGGAGCGGCTGATCCGCAGGAGGCGCCCGCGGCACGCGACGTGGCGGAGCGTGAGACGTGGGGTGCTCGCCGACCGCCCGAGGGATCCGCGGACGCGACGGCGGTGCTGCGCACGGTCGCGGCCGACCCGGACCGTACGCAGATACTGGAGCCGCTCGCCGATCACGAGACCCGGCCGCTGAGGCCCCTCGGCACGGACAGGACCCAGCTGCTCACGTCTCCCGACACGGATGGGACCCGGCTGTTCGAGCCGCGTCCCGGGGACGGGGCCCGGCGGCCGGTGCCGCACGGCCCGGTCCCGGACGAGGAGTTCTCCGCGTCGACCACCCACGGCACCCGCATCCGCGGCTGGAAGCGGTCGGCCGTAGGGGCCGCTGCGGTCTTCGCCGTGTCGATGGCCGGGATCACCACGTACGAGCTCGTCTCCGGCGGCGATCTGAGCGGTGGTCACGGAACGACCGTGGGATCCGTCGTACGGGGCGGGGAACGGGGCTCGGAGCCCGTAGACCCGGCACCGTCCGTCAGCACGGACCCGGGTCAGGGGCGGACGCCAGGTCAGGAGAGCGGCGGGACGCCGGGCGCGGACTCGCAGAGCGGGCAGAGCCCGAGTCCGGGCACCGGCCAGGGCGACCGCTCCACGGCCGAGCCGACGCCCGCGCCCACACCGTCGAGCTCGGGCGGCGGCCCGACGGCTCCGGCTCCCACGCCCACTCCGACGGCGCCCGGCGACTCCGGCAGCGTCGCCCCGGACCCCACCGGTGCGGGCGTCGCACCGGGGCAGGAGGCACCGGCCACGACCGGCACGGGCGCCGGCCGGTGACCGGCCGGCGCGGCGGTCAGTCGCCCAGGACCCGGCGCAGATAGTCGTTGGCGAAGAGCCGGTCCGGGTCCAGCCGGTCACGCACGGCGGTGAACTCGCCGAACCGTGGGTACACCCCGGCCAGGTACTCCGCATCGCGGGTGTTGACCTTGCCCCAGTGCGGGCGGCCGCCGTGCGCGGTCATGATCCGCTCGACCGCGGTGAAGTACGCCTGGTAGGGCGTGCCCTTGTACAGATGGACGGCGATGTACGCGCTCTCCCGGCCCGAGGCCGTGGAGAGCGCGATGTCGTCCGCGGGGGCCGTGCGGACCTCCACCGGGAAGCTGATCCGCAACGGCAAGCGGTCGACCATCGCCCTGACCTCGCGCAGCGCCTCCGTCGCGGCCTTGCGCGGCAGGGCGTACTCCATCTCCACGAAGCGGACCCGGCGCGGGCTGGTGAAGACCTTGTACGGGATGTCGGTGTACGTACGGGCCGACAGGGCACGGCTGGAGAGCTTGGCGATCGACGGGATGGTGGCGGGGACCGCCCGCCCGAGCGAACAGGCCACCTGGAAGATCCCGTTGGAGAGGAGCTCGTCCTCGATCCAGCCGCTGACCTTTCCGGGCGGAGCGGCGGGGCCCGCGCTGCGGTTGTTGCGCTTGGTGTTGCAGTTGCCGGTGTGCGGGAACCAGTAGAACTCGAAGTGCTCGTTCTCGGCGACCAGTTCGTCGAAGTCGGCCGTGACCTTGTCGAAGGCCATCGGCTCCTCGCGGGCCGTCAACAGGAAGACCGGCTCCACGGCGAACGTGATCGCGGTGATGACACCGAGTGCGCCGAGCCCGATCCGGGCGACGGCGAAGATGTCGGCGTTCTCCTTCTCGGAGCAGGTCAGCACCGTGCCGTCCGCCGTGACCAGTTCGAGGGCGCGGATCTGGGCGGATATGGATGCTGAGTCGCGGCCGGTGCCGTGGGTGCCGGTCGAGGTGGCCCCGGCGACCGTCTGCTCCATGATGTCGCCCATGTTGGTGAGCGACAGGCCCTCCCGGGCGAGCGCGACGTTGAGCCGCTTCAGCGGGGTGCCGGCCTCGACGGTCACCGTCATCGCCGTGCGGTCGATCTCGCGGATGCCGGTGAGCAGATCGGGGCGGATCAACAGACCGTCGGTGGCGGCGGTCGCGGTGAAGGAGTGCCCGGTGCCGACCGGCTTCACCTTCAGGCCGTCCTCGGACGCCCGGCGCAGCGCCTCGGCGAGCTCGTCCACGGAGGCGGGGGAGACGGCCCGGGCCGGACGCGCGGTGACATTCCCCGCCCAGTTACGCCACGCGCTCGTCGTCGTCCGTGCGTAGGTGTCGGTCATCTTCCCCGCGCCTTCCCGTAGGAACCGGCTTGGCAAGCCGGCGATACCCCAGGAACGCCACCGCGGCCGCGAGCGCTCCCGCCACGATGGGCACCGCGTACCCCGCCTTCGCCCCGGACGCGTCGACGACCCAGCCGGCGGCCGAGGAGCCGAGCGCCACGCCGACCGCGAGCCCGGTACTGGTCCAGGTCATGCCCTCGGTCAGCTTGGTGCGCGGTACGTGCTGCTCGACGAGGGCCATGGTGGTGACCATCGTCGGTGCGATGGCGAGACCCGCGACAAAGAGCGCCACGGCCAGGAACGGCAGGTTCCCGGCCAGTTGGAGGGGGATCATACTCACGGCCATGGCGCACACCCCCACCAGCCACCTGGTGGACGCCCTCCCCTTGAGACGGAGCAGTCCGAAGACGGCTCCGGCGAGGCAGGACCCCAGCGCGTACACGGCCAGCACCAGGCTCGCCGCGGCCTTGTGCCCCTGGTCCTCGGCGAAGGCCACGGTCACCACATCGACCGCGCCGAAGATCGCGCCGGTCGCCACGAAGGTGCCCACGAGCACCTGGAGACCGGGGGAGCGCAGCGCCGAGCCGTCGGTGTGCTGCTCGCGCGGATGCGGGACCGGCTCGGTGGCGCGCTGGGCGGTCAGCCAGACGACGCCGGCCAGCAGGAACCCGGCAGCCAGCAGTGGACCCGCTTCCGGGAACCAGGCAGTGGACAGACCGATCGAGATGATCGGCCCGAAGATGAAGCACACCTCGTCGACGATCGACTCCCACGAGTACGCCGTGTGCAACTGCTGCGGCGAGCCCCGGTAGATCTCCGCCCAGCGGGCCCGGATCATCGACCCCACACTGGGCACGCAGCCGGCCCCGGCGGCGAACACGAAGAGGGTCCAGTCCGGCAGCCGCAGCTGCGCGCAGATCAGCAGCCCGGCCACCGCCGCCAGTGCGACGAGGACGACGGGGCGCAGGATGCGGCGCTGCCCGTGCCGGTCGACCAGCCGGGAGACCTGCGGTCCCAGCACCGCCGCCGACATCGCCAGCGTTGCGGAGAGCGCGCCCGCGAGACCGTAACGGCCGGTGATCTGGGAAACCATGGTCACCACACCGATGCCCATCATGGACAGCGGCATCCGGCCGAGGAATCCGGCAGCCGAGAACCGCTTGGTGCCGGGGGCGGCGAAGATCGCGCGATAGGGACTGGGCAAGGAGGGCTCCGGTACGGCGAGGTCACACGGGGTGTCAGGGGTGCTTGTCAGGCGCGAAGGCGGCCGATACAGCTTACGGCCTCCCCGCGACGGGGAGTGGGCTCCCGACGCCTTGCGACTCCTCCCCCTCCCTGCTCGGCTTCGCTCGAGCAGGGAGGGGCCCCCTTCGGCGTTGTCGTCGGCACCGACGCTCCGCGTCGACTCCGTCCTCCGCCTTGCCATCGAAGCCGCATGACGCCGCTCGCTGATCCACTCCCTGTCGCGGGGGAGGCCGCTACGGGCGGCGCACGGCGTCCGGCGCCGGGGCGGTTGCCGGGTCACGGGCACGCCGATGGATGTCGGTTGGAGCGCTGTCACAGGCGGGTGGCAGGATCGTTCCCATGTCCGAACTGCGCGCTCCCGCCCCCTACGACGCCCTGCTGCTGCTCTCCTTCGGCGGACCCGAGGGCCCGGACGACGTGGTCCCGTTCCTGGCGAACGTGACCCGCGGCCGCGGCATCCCCGAGGAGCGGCTGAAGGAGGTCGGAAAGCACTACTTCCTGTTCGGCGGCGTCAGCCCGATCAACGCCCAGAACAGGGCCCTGCTGGACGCCCTGCGCAAGGACTTCGCGCACCACGGACTCGATCTGCCGGTGTACTGGGGCAACCGCAACTGGGCGCCCTACCTCACCGACACCCTGCGCGAGATGGTTGCCGACGGACACCGCCGCATCGCCGTCCTCGCCACCAGCGCCTACGCGTCGTACTCCGGCTGCCGCCAGTACCGCGAGAACCTCGCCGAGTCGCTGGCCGTGCTGGAGGCCGAGGGGCTGCCGGTGCCGCGCGTGGACAAGCTCCGGCACTACTTCAACCATCCGGGCTTCGTCCGGCCCATGGTGGAGGGTGTCCTCACGTCGCTCGCCGAGCTTCCCGAAGAGGACAGGGCCGGGGCACACCTCGCCTTCACCACACACTCCATCCCCACCTCCGCCGCCGACACCTCAGGCCCCGAGGAGGCGCACGGCGACGGCGGCGCGTATGTCGCCGAGCATCTCGACGTCGCCCGGGTGATCGTCGACGCGGTGCGCGAGGAGACCGGTGTCGCGTATCCCTGGCAGCTCGTCTACCAGTCGCGCAGCGGCGCCCCGCACACCCCCTGGCTGGAGCCCGACATCTGCGACCACCTGGAGGCGCTCCACGGGGCGGGCGTGCCCGCTGTGGTGATGGCCCCCATCGGCTTCGTCTCGGACCACATGGAGGTCCTGTACGACCTCGACACCGAGGCCACCGCGAAGGCCGCCGAGCTCGGTCTGCCGGTGCGGCGGTCCGCGACGGTCGGTGCGGACCCGCGGTTCGCCGCGGCCGTGCGCGAGCTGGTCCTGGAGCGCGCCGCCACCGAGCAGGGACGCACGGTGGAGCGGTGCGCGCTCGGGGCGCTCGGCCCGAGCCACGATCTCTGCCCCGTCGGCTGCTGCCCGGCCCGTGCCCTCAAGCCCGCCGCGGCGGGCGCCGACAGTCCCTACGCCTAGGAGCGTTGTACCCCTGTGACCCCTGTGAGCCCTGTGGCCGACCCCGTCCTGTCCGAACTGCTCGGCCTCGCCCTGGAGGCCGCCCGGCGCGCCGGTGCGCTGCTCCGCGACGGCCGCCCCGCCGATCTCGGGGTGGCCGCGACCAAGTCCAGCCCCATCGACGTCGTCACCGAGATGGACATCGCCGCCGAGAAGCTGATCACCGGCTTCCTCGCCGAGCTCCGCCCCCAGGACGGCTTCCTCGGCGAGGAGGGTGCCAGCTCCGCGGGCAGCAGCGGCATCCGCTGGGTCATCGATCCGCTCGACGGCACGGTGAACTACCTCTACGGTCAGCCGACCTGGGCCGTCTCCATCGCAGCGGAACGGGACGGCGAGCGTGTCGTGGGCGTGGTGGAGGCCCCGATGCGCGGTGAGACGTACCACGCGGTCCTCGGCGGCGGTGCGTACGCCAAGGGCGGCGCCTACGGCGACGGCACCGCGCTGCGCACCCGGCCCGCACCGCCGCTCGACCAGGCGCTGGTCTCGACCGGCTTCAACTACGTCACCGACGTCCGTACGCACCAGGCTGACGTCGCCCAGCAGCTGATCCCGAAACTCCGCGACATCCGGCGCAGCGGCTCCGCCGCCGTCGATCTCTGCGATGTCGCCGCAGGCCGGCTGGACGGCTACTACGAGCGCGGGCTCCACCCCTGGGACCTCGCCGCCGGTGACCTGATCGCCCGGGAGGCCGGCGCCCGCACCGGCGGCCGGCCCGGACTGGCCGCCGACGGCGACCTGACCGTGGCCGCGTCACCGGGCGTCTTCGAGCCCCTGCAGATCCTCCTGGAGGATCTGGGCGCCTGGCACGACTGACGCACCCGGCCGCAAAGCGCCTGGCGCGCTGTGGCGGGCGTTCACGACAGCACAGAGCCCCCGGCGCCATAGAGGATGCCGGGGGCCCTGTGCCGACTGATCAGACGGCCGTGGCGCCGACTTCGACACCGTGCTCGGCGGCGAGGCGGCGCAGGTCGTCCAGCTCTCCCTGCTCGACATCCGCGAGGAAGTCGTCGCCCGTCTCGCGGGCCCTGGTGAGGTCGGACTCGGTGGTCTTGATTCGCTGCAGCAGACCTGCGGTGAAAGCGTCCATGGTGCGCCCCCTCATCGTGGGTCGGTGGCACGGGGGTGTGCCCGGGTCTCCCTCCGCCAGGGGCGGTAGGGCGGGTGATCACGCACTCTCCGGGGACGGAGCGGCCATGGTGCGCCACATGCATGGCGTGATCGCGGGTGTGAATTCGTCCTCCCCAGGCCCTGGCTCAGAGAAACCTCAACTGGCCCGGAAATCCGGTGAATTCCCCGAAGCCGCAGGTCGTGCCGCGCCGCCTTACCGCCGGTTTATACGCGTTGCAGGCAGGATGGTGCCGGACAGACAGTGCTGCTGAGCCGGGCCGATCACGGTCCGTGGGCTCATTCGAACGTTCTGAAGTTTCTAAGGAAGGAAAGCGCCGTGCGTGTACTCGTCGTGGAGGACGAGCAGCTGCTCGCCGATGCGGTGGCCACCGGATTGCGCCGGGAGGCCATGGCCGTCGACGTCGTATACGACGGTGCGGCGGCCCTGGAGCGCATCGAGGTCAACGACTACGACGTCGTGGTGCTGGACCGGGACCTCCCCCTGGTGCACGGCGACGACGTCTGCCGCCGGATCGTCGAGCTGGGCATGCCGACCCGGGTGCTCATGCTCACGGCCTCCGGGGACGTCAGCGACCGGGTGGAGGGCCTGGAGCTCGGCGCCGACGACTACCTTCCCAAGCCGTTCGCCTTCAGCGAGCTGACCGCGCGGGTACGGGCCCTGGGGCGCCGCACGACGGTCGCGCTGCCGCCCATCCTGGAGCGCGCCGGTATCAAGCTGGACCCCAACCGCCGCGAGGTCTTCCGCGACGCGCAGGAGATCCAGCTCGCGCCGAAGGAGTTCGCGGTGCTGGAGGTGCTGATGCGCAGCGAGGGCGCGGTCGTCTCCGCGGAGCAGCTGCTGGAGAAGGCCTGGGACGAGAACACCGACCCGTTCACCAATGTGGTCCGGGTGACGGTCATGACCCTGCGCCGCAAACTCGGGGAGCCACCGGTCATCGTCACCGTGCCCGGCTCCGGTTACCGGATCTGAGGCCTGGTGTCCACCATCCCGGCGCCCCCGACAGCGCCCCCGAAACCCACCTGGGACCCCAAACAGCTGGAGCCCCCGTACCCCTGGCTGCGCCCGACCATCCGGATACGGCTCACGCTTCTGTACGGCGGGATGTTCCTGATCGCCGGCATCCTGCTGCTTTCGATCATCTACATGCTGGCCGCACAGGCCCTGCACGTGGGCAGTGAGCTGCCGTTCAAGGTCGTCAGCGGCCAGGTCTCCAGCGATCTGTGCAACCTCTCCGGAGAGGGGTCGTCACCGGCTGCCGTCAACGCAGCCATGAACTCGTGTGTCAACCATCAGCGCCAGCAGGCGCTCGACACCCTCCTGAACCGTTCGCTGCTGGCCCTCGTCGGTCTGAGCGTCATCGCCTTCGCCTTCGGCTACGCCATGGCGGGCCGGGTGCTCTCCCCGTTGGGCCGCATCACCCGCACTGCCCGCCAGGTGGCCGGGACGGACCTGTCCCGGCGGATCGAGCTGGACGGTCCCGACGACGAGCTCAAGGAGCTCGCCGACACCTTCGACGACATGCTCGACCGGCTGGAGCGGGCCTTCACCGCGCAGCAGCGGTTCGTCGGGAACGCCTCGCACGAGCTGCGTACCCCGCTCGCGATCAACCGCACCCTGCTGGAGGTCCACCTCTCCGACCCGCAGGCTCCGCCGGAGCTCCAGCAGCTCGGCAAGACCCTGCTGGCCACCAATGAGCGCAGCGAGCAGCTGGTCGAGGGGCTGCTGCTGCTCGCCCGCAGCGACAACCAGATCATCGAGCGCAAGCCGGTCGACCTCGCGGAGGTCGCCACGCGCGCGCTCGACCAGACCCGGGCCGAGGCCGAGCAGAAGGGCGTGGAGATCCGTGAGGAGATCGTGCCCGCCGTCGTCCAGGGCAACGGTGTCCTGCTGGAGCGGATCGCGCTGAACCTCGTACAGAACGCCGTGCGCTACAACATCCGGGAGGAGGGCTGGGTGGAAGTCACCACCGAGCTGCAGCCCGGCCAGGCGCTGCTGGTGGTCTCGAACACCGGCCCCGTGGTGCCGGCGTATGAGATCGACAACCTCTTCGAGCCCTTCAGGCGGCTTCGTACGGAGCGAACGGGCAGCGACAAGGGGGTCGGGCTCGGCCTGTCGATCGCGCGGTCCGTGGCGCGTGCTCACGGCGGCCGTATCATCGCGGAACCCCGTGAGGGTGGTGGTCTCGTGATGCGCGTCACCCTGCCGGTCTGAGAGGCTGGTTCGAGCGACACGTACAGGGATTACTTCGTTCGCTTTGAGCGGAATTTTCGGGACCCGCGCCCGAGGGATCCATGTGTGATCGATCACAGGAGCGAATCTCGGGCGTTCCACGCTCCGTGACCAGGCCTCCCAACCAAAATCCGGCAAAAGTCGGGGTTTTCGGGGGTCGATATCACGGGAAGTACACGGGGTGGCGCCCGTGAAGCGCGGCATTCGGACCGTGTACGGTCCCCTTCGCCACCCAAGCCGACCGCTCCAGAGAGGTCCGCTCGGGTGTCGATTGAGTAACAGACCTTGATGTGAGGCAAAATCTCCGCCTCGGGTCGGGCACAAGTCCGGCCTCTCACGCGTTACGTGCGCTGAGACACCGCAGACACCCAGAGGGGGAGAGCGACACATGGCAACGGATTACGACACCCCACGCAAGACCGATGACGACGTCGACCAGGACAGCCTTGAGGAACTCAAGGCCCGTCGGAGCGACAAGACGGCGTCCGCCGTCGACGTCGACGAGTTCGACGCGGCAGAAGGACTGGAGCTCCCCGGAGCGGACCTGTCCAATGAGGAACTCGCCGTCAGGGTCCTGCCCAAGCAGGCCGACGAGTTCACCTGCATGAGCTGCTTCCTCGTGCACCACCGCAGCCAGCTGGCCCGCGAGAAGAACGGCCAGCCGATCTGCCGCGACTGCGACTAGGTCCGGTCGGACGTGGCAGGCGACACACCGTTCCGGAAGCGGCGCTTGCGACGCAAGGAGCCGTCGGAGGCGAATCAGGGCGGTACAGGCCCGGCAGAGGGCGTAGCAGCCCTTGCCGAGCGGTCCGCCCTGCCACCCTCCGCGGGCGTTTCTGACGACGAGCGAGGCCGTTCGGCCTCGCTCGAAGCAGTGGAAGCCGCCATTGCCGCGGAGACGGGCCGAGCAATACCAGCAGCCGGCACGGCCGATGGGGCCGAGCGGACCGGCAGGACGGAGCCCGCGACCGGGGCAGGCCGTCTGCAATCAGTCAAACGGGGCGTACGCAAGGGCGGGGAGAGCGCCAGGGCGGCGATCGGTCATATCGCCGACCGGATCATCGAGACCGCTCCCCGCGTCCCTGTGCGCGACCTCGCCACCCTGCGCAGGCAGTTCCCGGGCCTCGGCCCCGAGGAGCTCGCCGACAAGCTCGTCGCGGGCGCGAGCAAGGGCACTGCCACCGTGGGCGCCGGTATCGGCGCGGCGGCCATGCTGCCCGTACCGCCCGCCATGTTCGCCGAGCTGGCCGCGGAGATCACCGGCGTAGCCGCGATCGAGATGAAGCTCGTGGCCGAACTGCACGAGGTCTACGGCCTGCGCCCGCCGGGCGGCCTCACCCAGCGCAGCACCGCGTACCTCACGTCGTGGACGGAGGAGCGCGGCATCGATGTCACCCATCCGGCGACGATCGATGCGGCGCTCGGCGGCCGGATGAAGCGGGAGCTGCGCCAGCAGATCGTGAAGCGGATGATGCGCGATCTGCCGAACCTGATCCCGTTCCTGGCCGGCGCCGCCATCGGCGCGATGATGAACCGGCGCGACACGAAGAAGCTTGCCGATCGGGTCAGGAAAGACCTGCGCAAGGCCCAGATCCCCTGGGACCGGCTCCCGGAGCTGCCGCCCCTGGAGCGGCCGCGGAAGCCGCACACGGACCTCCCGAAGGAGATCGAGGGCTGACGGCGCGAAACGGCTATGCGGCCCGTACCGCCGTGAGCGCCGCTACCAGGGCCTGCGGCTCGCGGGTCGACAGATAGATGTACGGGGTCGGGTCCTCCGGGTCGGTGACCTCCACCCGCACCGCCGTCTGGATGTAGCTGCGCTGCAGCATGAAGGCACGGGTGTCCGCCTTGTACGTGCGCCAGGCGCGCGCCTCCTCTCCCTCCAGCGCCTCCGCCTCGCCGAGTGCCGTCACCGGGATCCGGGCGTCACCCGCGACCAGGGCGCCCGCCATCACCCGGATCCGGGCGGAGCCGTACGAGCTGACCGCGAGCGAGGCCAGCGCGGTGCCGCCGACCAGGCCCGCCAGCAGCGGCAGGGTGCCCAGCGGCAGCAGCATCAGGGCGCAGGCGACCCCCATCAGGAAGGCAATGAACCACCACGAACGGGGTGCGGTCAGGCGTTCGTCGAAAGGCGGGGTGGAAGGCTGCATGAACCCAAGCTTGGCACGGCGCGACCTGCGGCTACCCGCGCGGGTAAGGTCTGCGCCTGTGAGTGGAACATCTGCGGCTCTTCAGCCACCGGCCGACGCGGTGAAACCGGTCCGGCATCCCGACGCCCCGGTCCCCGGCGAGCTCCTCGGTGCGCACTACGAACACTGTTTCGGCTGCGGTGAAGGACAGCCGCACGGACTGCACCTCCAGGCGCGGGCCGGCGAGGGTGTCAGCGTCACCGCCGATTTCACGGTGAAGGCCGCCCACCAGGGCGCCCCGGGCCTGGCGCACGGCGGCATCCTGGCCACGGCGCTGGACGAGACGCTGGGCTCGCTGAACTGGCTGCTGCGGGTGATCGCGGTGACCGGGCGGCTGGAGACCGACTTCGTGCGCCCGGTGCCGGTCGACACGGTGCTGCACCTGGACGCCGAGGTCACCGCCGTCCACGGCCGGAAGATCTACTCCCGGGCGACCGGCCGGATCGGCGGCCCGGACGGGCCCGTCGCGGTCCGCGCCGAGGCCCTCTTCATCGAGGTCAAGGTCGACCACTTCATCGAGAACGGCCGCCCCGCCGAGATCCAGGCGGCGATGGCCGACCCGGACCAGGTCAGGCGCGCCCGTGCCTTCGAGGTGAATCCCTGATGCGCCGTCCCGTCGACGTACTGCTCCGCCGGGTCGACCCGGAAGTGCCGATTCCGGCGTACGGGCACCCGGGCGACGCCGGGGTCGATCTGGTGACCACCGAGGCCGCCGAGCTCGCCCCGGGCGAACGCGCGATGCTGCCCACCGGCGTGTCGATCGCGCTGCCCGACGGGTACGCCGCGTTCGTCCATCCGCGGTCCGGCCTCGCGGCCCGCTGCGGAGTCGCCCTCGTCAATGCCCCGGGGACGGTTGATGCCGGGTACCGTGGAGAGATCAAGGTCATCGTCATCAATCTCGACCCGCGCGAGACCGTGCGGTTCGAGAGGTTCGACCGGATTGCCCAACTGGTCGTCCAGCAGGTCGAGAAGGTGCGCTTCCACGAGGTGTCGGAACTGCCCGGCTCGGCGAGGGGCGAGGGCGGCTTCGGTTCCACCGGAGGGCATGCCACGGGTGATGTTGACGGCGTCAGGGGCGGGATCACCCAGGGCGGGAACAGCTACGCTTCGGTCGTACCCGACCGGGAAGGACAGTGACGTGTTCGGACGTCGCAAGAAGAGTGGTTCCGCCGAGGACGCGGCGGACGAAGCGCGCGAGGCCGAGCAGGTCGTCGACGAGCTCGACGACACCGACGCCGCCGAGAGCGGAGCGCGCCGGGCGAATCTCCCGCCGGCGCCGCGGCCGGACGGGCCGTGGGACATCGACGAGGTCTCCCAGCCCGGCGAGGGCCGGGTCGACCTGGGCGGCATCTTCGTGCCCGGGGTCGACGGAATGGAGCTGCGCGTCGAGGTCGCCGGTGACGCGATCGTCGCCGCCACGGTCGTGCTGCGCGACAGCGCGATCCAGCTGCAGGCCTTCGCCGCCCCCAAGAAGGAGGGCATCTGGGGCGAGGTCCGCGAGGAGATCGCCACCGGCATCACCCAGCAGGGCGGGATCATCGACGAGGTCGAGGGCCCGCTGGGCTGGGAGCTGCGGGCACAGGTCCCCGTGCAGCTTCCGGACGGGACGAACGGCGTGCAGCTGGTGCGCTTCGTCGGCGTCGACGGGCCGCGCTGGTTCCTGCGCGGAGTGATCTCCGGCCAGGGCGCCGTGCAGCCGCAGGCCGCCGGGCTGCTGGAGACGATCTTCCGGGACACCGTGGTCGTCCGTGGCGAGGGCCCGATGGCCCCGCGCGACCCGATCGTCCTCAAGCTCCCCAGCGACGCCCAGATGGTGCCCGAGGGTGTGCAGCAGGAGGACCAGGAGAGCTCGAAGTTCTCCGGTGGCATGGGCCAGCTCCAGCGCGGGCCCGAGATCACCGAGGTGCGCTGAACCGCCTCCCGGGGCGTGTGACAGCTTCGGCCGGTGGGCCGTACTTCCCTTCGAGGGAGGTGCGGCCCACCGGCTTTTGCATGCCTGCGGAGCGCGCGTGCGGAGCGTGCGACCGAGCACGCTCACCGGCGCGTGTATGGGGCGCGTATGGGGCACGTATGGGCGCCGTCAAGGGCGCGTCCTTCCCCGTAAGGAAGCCATCAACGCAGGCCGCGGGGGCTTCGGACAGGGGTTTGCTCAGGAGGTCCGAGAATTCGAACCTCATCTAGGAGCACACGGTGGCCGATCTGGCCTTCGTCGTCACCACGGTCGCGGTCTTCGCGCTGGTGGCTCTCGTCGCCAAGGGGGTGGCGAAGCTGTGACTGCCGAGAACATCGTCGGTCTGATCGTGGCCGCCGCCCTGCTGGGCTATCTCGTCCTCGCCCTTCTGTACCCGGAGAGGTTCTGAGCCCGATATGAGCCCCGTCCTCGCTGGTGTGCTCCAGCTGCTCGCGCTCGTCGTGGCACTGGGCCTGGCCTACCGTCCGCTCGGCGACTACATGGCCGGCGTCTACTCCTCGAAGAAGCACCTCCGGGTCGAGAAGTGGATCTACAAGGTCATCGGCGCCGACCCCGACACGGAGATGCGCTGGCCCGCCTATCTCCGTGGCGTCCTCGCGTTCTCCGCGGTGAGCGTCCTCTTCCTGTACCTGCTGCAGCGGCTCCAGGGCAGCCTGCCCGGCTCGCTCGGCTTCTCCTCGATCGACCCCGATCAGGCGTTCAACACGGCGGCCTCCTTCGTTACGAACACCAACTGGCAGTCGTACTACGGCGAGCAGGCCATGGGCCATGTCGTCCAGACCGGCGGCCTCGCGGTGCAGAACTTCGTCTCGGCCTCCGTCGGCATCGCCGTCGCGGTGGCGCTCGTACGGGGCTTCGCCCGCTCCCGCACCGGTGAGCTCGGCAACTTCTGGTCCGACCTGGTGCGCGGCACGATACGGATCCTGCTGCCGATCGCCGTGATCGCCGCGCTCGCGCTCGTGGCGTGCGGCGCCATCCAGAACTTCGCCGGCATCCACGGGGTCGGCCAGTTCATGGGCGGCTCGCAGCAGTGGAACGGCGGTGCGGTCGCCTCGCAGGAGGCCATCAAGGAGCTGGGCACCAACGGCGGCGGTTACTTCAACGCCAATGCGGCGCACCCCTTCGAGAACCCCAACGGGCTCTCCAACCTCCTTGAGATCTTCCTGATCCTGGTCATCCCGTTCTCGCTGACCCGCACCTTCGGGCGGATGGTCGGCTCGCTGAAGCAGGGCTACGCGATCCTCGCGGCGATGGGCATCATCTGGCTCGGCTTCACCGCGCTGATGATGTGGACCGAGTTTGCCCACCACGGACCCGCGTTCGACATCGCGGGCGGGGCGATGGAGGGCAAGGAGACCCGCTTCGGGGTCGGCGGATCGTCGATCTTCGCTGTGGCCACGACGCTCACCTCGACCGGAGCGGTGAACTCCTTCCACTCCTCCTTCACCGGCCTCGGCGGCGGCATCACCATGCTCGGCATGCAGCTCGGTGAGATCGCCCCCGGTGGTACCGGCTCCGGCCTCTACGGCATGCTGATCATGGCGATCATCGCGGTGTTCATCGCGGGCCTGATGGTCGGCCGCACGCCCGAGTACCTCGGCAAGAAGATCGGCACCCGCGAGATCAAGCTCGCGGCCTGCTACATCCTCATCACCCCGGCACTGGTGCTCTGCTTCACCGCGGCGGCGATGGCCCTGCCCACTCCGGTCCACTCGATGACCAACTCCGGTGCGCACGGCTTCTCCGAGATCCTGTACGCCTACACCTCCGCCGCCAACAACAACGGTTCGGCATTCGCCGGGCTCAACGCGGACACCCAGTGGTTCAACACCACGATCGGGCTCGCGATGCTGCTGGGCCGGTTCCTGCCCATGGTCTTCGTCCTGGCCCTGGCCGGCTCGCTCGCCGAGCAGCGGCCCGTACCGGCGACCGTCGGCACGCTCGGCACCCACAAGCCGCTCTTCAGCGGGCTGTTGGTCGGCACGATCATGATCGTCGCCGGTCTGACCTACTTCCCGGCACTGGCGCTGGGGCCGCTGGCCGAAGGGCTGGCGTCATGACCACCACACCGACGCAACACGACGAATCGATGCATGAGGACGCGATGTCCACTGTCACCAAGGACCTGGCACCGCACCAGGACGCGCCCACCGGTCACCGGACCGAGGGACGCGTCGGCGCGGGGCTGTTCGACCCCAAGCAGCTGCTCATGTCCTTCCCCGACGCGGTCCGCAAGCTCGATCCGCGGGTGATGGTCAAGTCGCCGGTGATGTTCGTGGTCCTGGTCGGTTCGGTGCTCACCACCGTCCTCGCCGCCCTGGACCCGACCGACTGGTTCGGCTGGACGATCGCCGCGTGGCTCTGGCTCACCACGATCTTCGCCAACCTGGCGGAGGCGGTCGCCGAGGGCCGCGGCAAGGCGCAGGCCGACACGCTGCGCAAGGCCAAGACCGACACGGTCGCGCGCCGGCTCGTCGGGAAGAACGAGGAGCGCGTACCCGGCACCGATCTGCGCATCGGTGACCTGGTGGTCTGCGAGGCCGGTGACATCGTCCCCGGCGACGGTGACGTCGTCGAGGGCGTCGCCAGCGTCGACGAGTCCGCCATCACGGGGGAGTCGGCACCGGTCATCCGGGAGTCGGGCGGCGATCGCTCGGCCGTCACCGGTGGCACGAAGGTGCTCTCCGACCGCATCGTCATCAAGATCACCACCAAGCCCGGTGAGACCTTCATCGACCGGATGATCAACCTGGTCGAGGGTGCGGCCCGGCAGAAGACGCCCAACGAGATCGCGCTGAACATCCTGCTCGCGTCCCTCACCATTGTCTTCCTGCTGGCCGTCGTCACCCTGCAGCCGTTCGCCATCTACGCGGGCCGGCGCCAGTCGTTGATCGTGCTGACCGCGCTGCTGGTCTGCCTCATCCCGACCACCATCGGCGCGCTGCTCTCCGCGATCGGCATCGCCGGCATGGACCGCCTCGTCCAGCGCAATGTCCTCGCCATGTCCGGACGCGCCGTCGAAGCCGCCGGCGACGTGTCGACCCTGCTGCTCGACAAGACCGGCACCATCACGCTCGGCAACCGGCAGGCCGCCGAGTTCGTCCCGGTCAGGGGGGTGACGGAGGCCGAACTGGCAGACGCCGCCCAGCTCTCCTCGCTGGCCGACGAGACGCCCGAGGGCCGCTCCGTCGTCGTCCTGGCGAAGGAGACGTACGGGCTCCGCGAGCGGCACCAGGGTGAGCTCGTCGGGGCCGAGTGGGTCGGTTTCACCGCACAGACCCGGATGTCCGGTGTGGACGTCGAGGGACGCAGGATCCGCAAGGGTGCGACCGGCTCGGTCGTCGCCTGGGTCGAGGAACGGGGCGGCACCGTCTCGCCGGACGCCCGCACGCTCACCGACCGGATCTCCCAGGCGGGCGGTACACCGCTGCTGGTCGCCGTCGACGACGAGCGGGGTGCCCGGATCCTCGGGGTCATCCACCTCAAGGACGTCGTCAAGGAAGGGATGCGGGAGCGGTTCGACGAGCTGCGCCGGATGGGTATCCGTACGGTGATGATCACCGGCGACAACCCGCTGACCGCGAAGGCGATCGCAGAGGAGGCGGGGGTCGACGACTTCCTTGCCGAGGCCACGCCCGAGGACAAGATGGCCCTCATCAAGCGTGAGCAGGCCGGCGGCAAGCTCGTCGCGATGACCGGTGACGGCACGAACGACGCGCCGGCGCTCGCCCAGGCCGACGTCGGCGTCGCCATGAACACCGGTACCTCGGCCGCCAAGGAGGCCGGGAACATGGTGGACCTGGACTCCAACCCGACGAAACTCATCGAGATCGTCGAGATCGGCAAGCAGCTGCTGATCACCCGCGGTGCGCTGACCACCTTCTCGATCGCCAACGACGTCGCGAAGTACTTCGCGATCATCCCGGCGATGTTCGCGGTGGTCTACCCGGGCCTGGACAGGCTGAACATCATGCAGCTGTCCTCGCCGGAGTCCGCGATCCTGTCCGCCGTCGTCTTCAACGCACTGATCATCATCGCGCTGGTGCCGCTCGCCCTGAAGGGCGTGCGCTACCGGCCGAGCAGCGCCGATTCGATGCTCCGGCGGAACCTCGGGATCTACGGACTCGGCGGCCTGATCGCCCCGTTCATCGGCATCAAGATCATCGACCTGATCCTCTCCCTCATTCCCGGAATCGGCTGATCGCGCCATGACCTCCATGAACAACTCCGCGGGAAACACCGTTCGGCTGCTCTGGGCCGGGCTGCGCGCCCTGCTCGTCCTCACGATCGTCTGCGGCGTGATCTACCCGCTCGCCGTCACCGGCGTCGCCCAGGGCCTCTTCCCGGGCAGGGCGAACGGCTCCGAGATCACGGCGAACGGCAAGGTCGTCGGCTCCGAACTGATCGGTCAGCGTTACGACCTGCCGCTGAAGAAGGGCCAGGAGACCCCGGCCCCGGACCTCAAGTGGTTCCAGCCACGCCCGTCCAACGGCCTCGGCACCAACAGCGTCAACACGCAGTACAAGCTGATCCTGTCCGGCGCGACCAACCGGTCCGGCGACAACAAGGATCTGATCGACTGGGTCACGGACGCCAAGGCCGCCGTCGTCAAGGACAACTCGGTACCCGGGCATCCGGTCAAGCCCTCGGACGTGCCGGCCGACGCCGTCACCTCCTCCGGGTCCGGTCTCGACCCGGACATCTCCCCGGCGTACGCGCAGCTCCAGGTGCGCCGCGTCGCCGAGCGGAACCACCTCGGCGTCGACCAGGTCGAGAAGCTCGTGAAGCAGCACACCGACGGCCGGATCCTCGGCTTCGTGGGCGAGCCGCGAGTCAACGTCCTTCAGCTCAACATCGCGCTCAAGGAGCTGGTGAACGGGGGCTGATCCCTTCGTCGGCAAATGCGCCGGGTCGCCGTGGTCGTACTGTAGGGACCACTGCGGCCCGGCGCCGTACCCGCCCGGGGGGCCCAGGCCATTGCCCAGCCGTGTGCCTCGTGCACATACTGGCGGCCGACGGGGACCAACCACGCATGGGGGAGCGCATGACCGACAGCACCGGCGGAAAGAGCACCGGCGGACAGGGCGGCACGGCCGTCGCCGAGGACCCGGCCTGCGGGCCGATGGTCCGCATCGAGGACCTGCACCGCTCGTACGGAACCGGCGCGGGCGCCGTCCACGCGCTGCGGGGGGTCTCCTTCGACATACCGCGTGGCGAACTCGTCGCACTCAAGGGGCGCTCGGGCTCCGGCAAGACCACCCTGCTGAACCTGGTCGGCGGCCTCGACAGCCCCGACCGCGGCCGGATCACCGTCGACGGCACGGACCTCTCCGAGCTCGGCGAGAACGGGCTGCTGGAGCTGCGCCGGGATCGGATCGGCTTCATCTTCCAGTCGTTCGGTCTGATCCCGATCCTGACCGCCGCGGAGAACGTCGGCGTACCGATGCGGCTGCGCAAGGCGGATCCGCGCGAGCGGGAGGACCGGGTGGCCCTGCTGCTCTCCCTGGTCGGGCTCGGCGACCACGGTGCGCAGCGGCCCGGAGAACTCTCGGGCGGCCAGCAGCAGCGAGTCGCCATCGCCCGCGCGCTCGCCAACCGGCCCGCACTGCTGATCGCGGACGAACCGACGGGCCAGCTCGACGCGGAGACGGGGCTCGCCGTGATGGAGCTGTTGCGCGCGGTGGTACGGAGCGAGGGGGTGACCGCGCTGGTGGCGACGCACGATGCGCAGCTGCTGGGACTGGCGGACCGGGTGCTGGAGCTGAGCGACGGACACATCGCCGAGTCCGCGTAGGGGCGGGGGAGGCGGGTGCCCGGGTTCGTCCCGGGCACCTTTTGTTGCTCGCTTTCGGGACATGCGCAACCAGCCCGGTCCGGCGCATCAGAATTCTGTCAATTCGGGCTTCTGCCCGACCCTGTGTCTCATTCGCCGTAAATCTTCGGGGTACCTTCGAGAGCGGCTGCCGCACAGGCCGCAGCCGTTCTGAAAGACAATGGGGCCATGGCACGCGGCAAGCTTCGGATCTACCTGGGTGCGGCACCGGGCGTCGGCAAGACGTACGCGATGCTCTCCGAGGCCCATCGCAGAGTGGAGCGGGGCACCGACTGCGTCGTGGCGTTCGTTGAGCACCACGACCGGCCGCGCACCGAAGTCATGCTGCACGGCCTGGAACAGATCCGGCGCCGCGAGATCGAGTACCGGTGCGCCGTCTTCACCGAGATGGACGTCGACGCGGTCCTGGAACGCGCCCCGGCCGTCGCCCTGGTGGACGAGCTGGCCCACACCAATGTGCCGGGCTCCCGAAACGCCAAGCGCTGGCAGGACGTCGAGGAACTCCTCCAGGCCGGCATCGACGTCATCTCCACCGTCAACATCCAGCACCTGGAGTCGCTCGGCGACGTCGTCGAGTCGATAACGGGCGTACGGCAGCGCGAGACCGTTCCCGACGAGGTCGTCCGCCGCGCCGACCAGCTCGAACTGGTCGACATGTCGCCCCAGGCGCTGCGCCGCCGGATGGCCCACGGCAATATCTACAAGCCGGACCGGATCGACGCGTCCCTGTCCAACTACTTCCGCCCGGGCAACCTCACCGCCCTGCGCGAGCTCGCCCTCCTCTGGGTCGCCGACCGGGTCGACGAGTACCTCCAGGCGTACCGCGGCGAACACAACATCCGCTCCACCTGGCAGGCCCGCGAACGTATCGTCGTCGGACTCACCGGCGGCCCCGAGGGCCGTACGCTCATCCGCCGCGCAGCCCGCATGGCCGCCAAGGGCTCCGGCAGCGAGATCCTCGCCGTCTACATCGCCCGCAGTGACGGACTGACCTCCGCGTCGCCCAAGGAACTCACCGTCCAGCGCACCCTCGTCGAGGACCTCGGCGGTACGTTCCACCACGTCATCGGCGACGACATACCCTCGGCGCTCCTCGAATTCGCCCGTGGTGTCAACGCCACCCAGATCGTGCTGGGCTCCAGCCGCCGCAAGACCTGGCAGTACATCTACGGACCCGGCGTCGGAGCCACCGTCGCCCGCGAGTCCGGCCCCGACCTCGATGTCCACATCGTCACGCACGAAGAGGTCGCCAAGGGCCGCGGACTGCCGATCGCCCGCGGCGCCCGGCTGGGCCGGGCCCGGATCGTCTGGGGCTGGCTGGTCGGGGTCGGCGGCCCGGCCCTCCTCACGGTGCTGCTGACCGGCATGAAGAGCGGTCCGGGGCTCGCCAACGACGTCCTGCTCTTCCTCTTCCTGACCGTCGCAGCAGCCCTGATCGGCGGGTTGCTGCCCGCCCTCGCCTCGGCGGCCGTCGGCTCTCTGCTGCTGAACTACTGGTTCACCCCACCGACCCACACCCTGACGGTCCAGGATCCGAGGAACTTCGTCGCCATCGTGATCTTCTTCGCGGTCGCGGTGGCGGTGGCCTCCGTCGTCGATCTGGCAGCCCGCCGTACCCATCAGGCGGCCCGGCTGCGCGCCGAGTCCGAGATCCTCTCGTTCCTCGCGGGCAGCGTCCTGCGCGGCGAGACGACGCTGGACGCCCTGTTGGAGCGGGTCCGCGAGACCTTTGCGATGGAGTCCGTCGCTCTGCTGGAGCGGAAGAGCGACGTCGACCCATGGACCTGCGCGGGCAGCGTCGGCCCCGGGCCGGTCGCCCGCCCCGAGGACGCCGATGTGGACATGCCTGTCGGCGACCACATGGCGCTCGCGCTGTCCGGCCGGGTGCTGCCCGCCGAGGACCGTCGCGTGCTCGGCGCGTTCGCCGCCCAGGCCGCCGTCGTACTCGACCGGCAGCGACTGATCGGGGAGGCGGAGGAGGCCCGCCGGCTCGCCGAGGGCAACCGGATACGGACCGCGCTGCTGGCAGCCGTCAGCCATGACCTGCGGACCCCGTTGGCCGCCATCAAGGCCGCCGTCAGCTCACTGCGCTCCGACGACGTCGCCTGGTCCGACGAGGACCAGGCGGAGCTCCTGGAAGGCATCGAGGCCGGCGCCGACCGCCTGGACCACCTGGTGGGCAACCTCCTCGACATGTCGCGGCTGCAGACCGGCACCGTCACACCGCTGATCCGCGAGATCGACCTCGACGAGGTGGTCCCGATGGCGCTCGGAGGCGTACCGGAGGACAGCGTCGACCTGGACATCCCGGAGTCGCTGCCGATGGTCGCCGTCGACCCGGGGCTGCTGGAGCGGGCCGTCGCCAACATCGTCGAGAACGCCGTCAAGTACAGCCCCGACGGGGAACGCGTCACGGTGGCCGCCAGCGCGCTGGGCTCCCGGGTCGAGCTACGGGTGGCCGACCGCGGGCCCGGCGTCCCCGACGAGGGCAAGGAGCGGATCTTCGAGCCGTTCCAGCGTTACGGCGACGCCCCGCGCGGCGCCGGGGTCGGTCTCGGACTCGCCGTCGCCCGCGGCTTCGTGGAGTCCATGGGCGGCACCCTCGGAGCCGAGGACACCCCCGGCGGTGGCATGACCATGGTCCTGACGCTCAAAGCGGTGTCGGGATACGTTCCGGTCGGCGCCGACCTGCCGGCGCGGGTCGCCTCATGAATCCTCGTAACGCCTCAGTCAGCAGTTCCGTACAGCAGAAAGGCAGGTCCCCGATGACCCGGGTGCTTGTGGTCGACGACGAGCCGCAGATCGTACGTGCCCTCGTGATCAACCTGAAGGCGCGCAAGTACGAGGTGGACGCCGCGCCCGACGGTGCGACCGCCCTGCAGCTCGCCGCCGCGCGCCACCCCGATGTCGTCGTCCTCGACCTCGGGCTGCCGGACATGGACGGCGTCGAGGTGATCAAGGGACTGCGCGGCTGGACCCGGGTGCCGATCCTGGTGCTCTCCGCCCGTCACACCTCCGACGAGAAGGTCGAGGCGCTGGACGCCGGGGCCGACGACTACGTCACCAAGCCGTTCGGCATGGACGAGCTGCTGGCCCGGCTGCGTGCCTCGGTACGGCGGGCCGAGCCGGTCGGCCAGGACGGCGCCGACGACGTCGTGATGGTCGAGACCGAGGGGTTCACCGTGGATCTGGCGGCGAAGAAGGTCCACCGCGAGGGACGCGACGTGCGGCTCACCCCGACCGAGTGGCATCTGCTGGAGGTCCTGGTCCGCAACAGCGGCCGGCTGGTCAGCCAGAAGCAGCTGCTGCAGGAGGTGTGGGGGCCCTCGTACGGCACCGAGACCAACTATCTGCGGGTCTACATGGCACAGCTCCGGCGCAAGCTGGAGGCGGATCCCTCGCACCCCAGGCACTTCGTCACCGAGCCGGGCATGGGCTACCGCTTCGAACGCGGCTGACGCCCGAGCGCACCGGACCGACGGCGGCCGGCGCGCCGCGCGTACTGGACGGGCATCAAGAACGAGCCGTACCGGGCACCCCGTTCGAGTGAAAGAACGGACATCCGCCCGGACCGCCGTGGCCCGGTACCCTTCGGGTATGAGTGCTGTTCCACGTCCCGAGAAGGCGGAGAGGCCGTCCGGCCGCTTCCGCCGGATGCTCGACCGGCTGTCCAGCTCCCAGCAGGATCTGGAGTCGGAGGAGCTGCAGGAGGACTCGCAGGCATCGGGTTGCACGCGGATCTCCGACTGCACCGACCGCCAGATCGTCAAGGTGACTGGTACGTTGCGGACCGTCACCCTGCGGCCGCGCGCCGGAGTGCCCGCCCTGGAGGCGGAGCTCTTCGACGGCACCGCACCGCTCGACGTGGTCTGGCTGGGCCGGCGCTCCATCGTGGGCATTGAGCCGGGCCGCAAGCTCATCGCCTCGGGCCGGATCGCCATGAGTCACGGGCGCCGGGTGCTGTTCAACCCCAAATACGAACTCCGACCGCTCGGCAAGGAGTAGCCGGTGACGTCTCTCGACAAGCCGACGTCCGACACGGACCGCACCAACCCGACCGCCCAGCAGGAGGCCGACGCCAAGGCGGTCACCGAAGCCGCCCTCTTCGAGGCATTCGGCGGCATCAGAGGGATGGTGGAGACAGTCCTTCCCGGGCTGCTCTTCGTCACGGTCTTCACCATCAACAAGGACCTGCACACCTCGGCCATCGCGGCGCTGGCCGTGTCGCTGCTCCTCGTCGCCGTACGGCTGATCCGCAGGGACACCGTCAAGCACGCCTTCAGCGGGGTCTTCGGCGTCGCCTTCGGTGTGGTCTTCGCGATGATGACGGGCAATGCCAAGGACTTCTACCTGCCCGGGATGCTCTACACGCTGGGTCTGGCCCTCGCGTACCTCGTCACGACCCTCGCAGGGGTGCCGCTGATCGGCCTGATGCTGGGCCCGGTCTTCAAGGAGAATCTCTCCTGGCGTACCAGGAACCCCGGCCGCAAGAAGGCGTACGCCAAGGCCAGCTGGGCCTGGGGGCTGATCCTGCTCGCCAAGTGCGCGATCCTCTTCCCGCTCTACTGGTGGGCCGACACCGCGCAGCTCGGCTGGGTCCTGGTCGCCCTGAAGATCCCGCCGTTCCTGCTCGCGGTGTATCTGACCTGGGTCTTCCTCGCGAAGGCGCCGCCGCCGATCGACGTCTTCGCCGAGATGGAGGCGGAGGAGCAGGCCGAGAAAGCCCGCAAGGCGGAGGCCGCCGCGGCCGTCCGTCACCACGACATCTGACCGGTCCGCGACAGCCGAAGGGGCCCGGAACCGTTGCATACGGTTCCGGGCCCCTTCGGCGTACATGAATACGGGAAGGCAGCCGTCAGCCGCCGCTGATCTCGCGACGCACCGAGAGGAGGTCCTCCAGCTGCTCCTCGCGCGCCTGGGCGGCCACGAACAGCAGCTCGTCACCGGCCTCCAGCGTCTCCTCGGAACTCGGCGTCAGCACCCGCGTTCCGCGGATGATGGTGACCAGCGAGGTGTCCTCCGGCCACGCCACATCGCCGACCTGGGTACCGGCCAGCGCCGACTCCGGGGGCAGCGTCAGTTCGACCAGGTTGGCGTCGCCGTGGCTGAAGCGCAGCAGCCGGACCAGATCGCCGACGCTCACCGCTTCCTCGACCAGCGCGGACATCAGACGCGGTGTGGAGACCGCGACATCGACGCCCCACGACTCGTTGAACAACCACTCGTTCTTCGGGTTGTTGACCCGGGCGACGACCCGCGGCACGCCGTACTCCGTCTTGGCGAGCAGCGAGACGACCAGGTTCACCTTGTCGTCGCCGGTCGCGGCGATGACGACATTGCACCGTTGGAGCGCCGCTTCGTCCAGCGAGGTGATCTCGCAGGCGTCCGCGAGCAGCCACTCGGCCATCGGCACCCGCTCCACCGAGATGGCGGTCGGCGCCTTGTCCACGAGCAGCACCTCGTGGCCGTTCTCCAGCAGCTCGCCCGCGATGGAACGGCCCACCGCGCCGGCCCCGGCAATCGCGACACGCATCAGTGACCGCCCTCCTCAGGACCCTCTGCGAAGGCCGCCTCGACCTTCGCGACCTCGTCCGTTCGCATCATCACGTGGACCAGGTCGCCCTCCTGCAGCACCGTCTGCGACGAAGGCAGTATGGCTTCGCCCAGTCGGGTGAGGAACGCCACGCGGACGCCCGTCTCCTCCTGCAGTGTGCTGATCTTGTGCCCGATCCACGACGGCGTGGTGTGCACCTCGGCGAGCTGGACAGCACCGCTCGGGTCCCGCCACAGCGGCTCGGCGCCCGACGGCAGCAGCCGCCGCAGCATCTGGTCCGCGGTCCACCGCACGGTGGCGACCGTGGGGATGCCGAGGCGCTGGTAGACCTCGGCGCGCCGCGGGTCGTAGATCCGCGCCGCGACGTTCTCGATGCCGAACATCTCGCGGGCCACCCGGGCGGCGATGATGTTCGAGTTGTCGCCGCTGCTCACCGCGGCGAACGCACCGGCTTCCTCGATCCCCGCCTCACGGAGGGTGTCCTGGTCGAAACCGACACCGGTGACCCGCCGTCCGCCGAATCCGGACCCGAGGCGTCGGAACGCCGTGGGGTCCCGGTCGATCACGGCGACGGTGTGCCCCTGCTGCTCCAGGGTCTGCGCGAGAGCGGCTCCTACTCGCCCGCAGCCCATGATGACGATGTGCACCTTGCGCCTACCTCGCAGTCCTGGTCGTCCGGCTGACCTGCGAAAACACCCTGCTCATACTCTTTCCTCAGCTTGCCGGGCAAACAACGGGGCAACGTTTTCCGGCGTTGCCCGGGATGAGCTTATGCGGCCGTGGACGCGTCGCCCCATTCGAGTGTGCTTTCACCGCGGCGGTGCCTGCAAAGGGGTGGTAAAGCGGAACGCCGGGGCAGGCGCCCGCCGCCGGCGCCGTGCACAGCACAGGACATCGGGCCCCGGGGGTGAACTCTTGAGTCTCGCGGTCACAGACATCTAACATGTCAGTTCATGGAGACTCTCCGGCCCGTCCAACGGACTCTGCTGCGGGACACCGCGTATGGGGCCATCCGCGACGCCATCGTCCGTGGCGAGATCCCACCCGGCGCGTCCGTGCGCGACGCCGACCTCGCCGAACGGCTCGGACTCTCCCGCGCCCCGGTCCGCGACGCCCTGTCCCGGCTCACCGGCGAAGGCCTCGTCGAGAGCAAGCCGCAGAGCTATACACGGGTGACACGGCTCGTCCCGCGCGACGTACGCGACGCTGCCGCCGTCGTACGCGCCATGCAGGAACTTGCCGCCCGCACCGCCGTACCCCTGCTCAGCGACGCGGACATCACCGCGATGCGCGCGGCGAACGACCGCTTCCGGGCAGCGACGCGGGGTGGTGACGTCGCGGGCGCGCTGCGCGCCGACGACGAACTGCACGACGTCCTCGTCACCGCCTGCGGCAATCGGGCCGTCGCCGCCACCGTCGAGCGCTATACACCGCTGATCCGGCGCCTGGAATGGCGGCAGTTCGGCACGGAGAGCGCTGCGCACGGCTCGGCCGGACTGCACGACCGGCTGATCGAGGCGTGCGCGGCGCGCGATGCGGAGGCCGCCGCCCTGATCACCGCGGAGATCTGGCGCGTCCTCGAAGAACTGGCTGACGAACCCGCTGACGAACCCGCCGAAGGGACATCGGCCGACGCGCCCTGACCGGCCGACCGCAGGAACAGCAGAAGCCCGCCGAACCCGCCACCCCATGACGTCAGGAGCCCCATGACGACCTCCGCCGCCTCCCTCTCCTCGTACGCCCGCTATCCGCTCCTCTTCGGTCCCTCGCCCGTCCACCGCCTCGACCGCCTCACTGCTCACCTCGGCGGCGCCGCGGTCTGGGCCAAACGCGAGGACTGCAACTCCGGCATCGCGTACGGCGGCAACAAGACCCGCAAGCTCGAATACCTCGTCGCCGACGCCCTGGCGAAGGGTTGCGACACGCTCGTCTCGATCGGCGGCGTGCAGTCCAACCACACCCGTCAGGTGGCGGCGGTCGCGGCCCGGGCGGGCCTGAAGTGCGTACTCATCCAGGAGAGCTGGGTGGAGTGGCCCGACGCCGTCTACGACAAGGTCGGCAACATCCTGATCAGCCGTCTCGCGGGCGCCGATGTCCGCCTGGTGCGCGCCGGGTTCGGCATTGGCGTCAAGGAGAGCTGGGAGCAGGCGCTGCGCCAGGTCGAGGAGGGCGGGGGACGTCCGTACGCCATCCCGGCCGGTGCCTCCGACCATCCGTTCGGCGGACTCGGCTTCGCGGGCTGGGCGTACGAGGTGGCCGGGCAGGAACGCGAGCTCGGCGTCTTCTTCGACACCGTCGTCGTCTGCTCGGTGACCGGTTCCACCCAGGCCGGCATGGTCGCGGGCTTCGCCGCCATCGAGGAGGCGGGCGGCCGCCCCCGCCGCGTCCTGGGCGTCGATGCCTCTGCCGAGCCCGCCCGTACCCGCGACCAGATCGCCAGGATCGCGGCCGCCACCGCGCAGCTCATCGGCGTACGGCGGGAACTCACCGTCGACGACATCGAACTGGACGAGCGGTACCACGCGGGGACGTACGGCATCCCCGACGACACCACTCTCGACGCCATGCGGCTGGCCGCCCGTACCGAGGGCATGATCACCGACCCCGTCTACGAGGGAAAGTCGATGGCCGCCACCGTCGACCTCGTGGCGCGCGGCGAGATCGACCGGAACGCCACCGTCCTCTACGCCCATCTCGGTGGCCAACCGGCACTGAACGGTTACAGCGCGCTGTTCTCGTAGGCGGCGAGTGCAAGGATTCCGTTAAGGATTCCGTGGCGTTCTCGGCTATGTGCAGGAGATTGCGGGGCCACGGGGGTGGTGCGTCAGCGGCCTCCATACGGAACGCTTACGATCCTCTGCGTGTCCAAACTGACCGACCTGCCCAAACGGATCCTGATCGGCCGGGCGCTGCGCAGCGACAAGCTGGGGGAAACGCTCCTCCCCAAGCGCATCGCCCTCCCCGTCTTCGCATCCGACCCGCTGTCCTCGGTGGCGTACGCACCAGGAGAAGTTCTCCTGGTGCTGTCCGTCGCGGGCGTGTCGGCGTACCACTTCAGCCCGTGGATCGCCCTCGCTGTCGTGGTCCTGATGTTCACGGTCGTCGCCTCGTACCGGCAGAACGTGCACGCCTACCCGAGCGGTGGCGGTGACTACGAGGTCGCCACCACCAACCTCGGCCCCAAGGCCGGTCTGACCGTCGCCAGCGCCCTGCTGGTCGACTACGTCCTGACGGTCGCCGTGTCGATCGCCTCGGGTGTGGAGAACCTCGGCTCCGCGGTCCCGTTCGTCGTCGAGCACAAGACGCTCTGCGCGATCGGGGCCATCGTGCTGCTGACGCTGATGAACCTGCGGGGCGTCAAGGAGTCCGGCAAGCTCTTCGCCATCCCCACCTACCTCTTCGTGGCGGGCGTCTTCATCATGATCGCCTGGGGCGCGTTCCGCGGTCTTGTCCTCGGCGAGACCATGCACGCCCCGACCTCGGACTTCGAGATCAGGCCCGAGCGCGAGGGCCTGGCCGGCTTCGCCCTCGTCTTCCTGCTGCTGCGAGCGTTCTCCTCCGGCTGTGCGGCGTTGACCGGCGTCGAGGCGATCAGCAACGGTGTCCCCGCCTTCCGCAAGCCGAAGAGCAAGAACGCCGCGACCACTCTCGCGATGATGGGGCTGCTGGCCGTCACCATGTTCTGCGGCATCATCGCCCTGGCCATGACCACCGGTGTGAAGATGGCGGAGAACCCGGCGCAGCAGCTGATCCACAACGGCGTGCCCGTCGGTTCGAGCTTCGTCCAGGACCCGGTGATCTCCCAGGTCGCGGCCGCCGTCTTCGGCGACGGATCGTTCTTCTTCATCCTCCTCGCCGCGGCCACCGCCCTCGTGCTCTTCCTGGCCGCCAATACCGCGTACAACGGCTTCCCGCTGCTCGGCTCGATCCTCGCCCAGGACCGGTACCTGCCGCGCCAGCTCCACACCCGCGGTGACCGGCTCGCCTTCTCCAACGGCATCGTGCTGCTGGCAGGCGCGGCCATCCTGCTCACCTGGATCTACGGAGCCGACTCCACCCGGCTGATCCAGCTCTACATCGTCGGTGTGTTCGTCTCCTTCACTCTCAGCCAGACCGGCATGGTGCGGCACTGGAACCGGCATCTGAGCACCGAGACGGACCCGGCCAAGCGCCGCCACATGATCCGCTCGCGGGCGATCAACACCTTCGGCGCCTTCTTCACGGGCCTGGTGCTCGTCGTCGTCCTCGCCACGAAGTTCACCCACGGCGCCTGGGTGGCGCTGCTCGGCATGGTGATCTTCTACGGGACGATGACCGCGATCCGCAGGCACTACGACCGCGTCGCCGAGGAGATCTCCGCCGAGGAGGTCCCGTCCGACGACACCATGAAGCCGTCCCGGGTCCACTCCATCGTCCTGGTCTCCAAGCTGCACCGGCCCACGCTGCGCGCGCTCGCGTACGCCAAGCTGATCCGCTCCCACCAACTGGAGGCGCTCTCCATCAGCGTCGACCCGGCCGAGACGAAGGCGCTCAAGGAGGACTGGGAACGGCGCGGCATCAACATCCCGCTGAAGATCCTCGACTCCCCGTACCGCGAGGTGACCCGCCCGGTCATCGACTACGTGAAGAGCCTCCGCCGGGAGAGCCCGCGCGATGTGGTCAGCGTCTACATCCCGGAGTACGTGGTCGGCCACTGGTACGAGCATCTGCTGCACAACCAGAGCGCCCTGCGCCTCAAGGGGCGGCTGCTGTTCACCCCCGGTGTCATGGTGACGTCCGTCCCGTACCAGCTGGAATCCTCCGAGGCCGCGAAGAAGCGCGCCAGGAAGCGCGCGGACTGGAACGCTCCGGGTTCGGTGCGCCGGGGCCCCGTGGAACGAAGGACCAAGGAGACCAGCAAGAGCTGACCCTCCCTGCCCGCCGTTTGGTAAGCGGCCGGACGCCACCCGCGTAGACTTGTGGGTTGTTGTCCGGCCGTTTTTCCTTTGATCTCTGGAGCCACCCCCTCATGCAGAACGAATCCACCTCGTCGCCGGCCGAGGACTCGCAGACCGGGGACTCACAGACCGAGAATTCGCTGATCGGCGAGGAGTACGAGGTCGAGGTGGGCCCCGTCGCCCACGGCGGCCACTGCATCGCCCGCACCTCGGAGGGCCAGGTCCTCTTCGTGCGGCACACCCTCCCCGGCGAGAAGGTCGTCGCGCGGGTCACCGACGGCACGAAGGACTCCCGCTTCCTGCGGGCCGACGCCGTCACGATCATCGAACCGTCCAAGGACCGCGTCGAGGCCCCCTGCCCGTACGCCGGCCCCGGCAAGTGCGGCGGCTGCGACTGGCAGCACGCCAAGCCGGGCGCCCAGCGGCGGCTCAAGGGCGAGGTCATCGCCGAACAGCTCCAGCGCCTCGCGGGCCTCACCCCCGAAGAGGCAGGCTGGGACGGCACCGTCATGCCGGCCGAGGGCGACAAGCTTCCCAAGGGCGAGGTGCCCGCGTGGCGCACCCGCGTCCAGTACGCCATCGACGAGAACGGCCGGGCCGGCCTGCGCAAGCACCGCTCGCACGACGTCGAACCGATCGAGCACTGCATGATCGCGGCGCCCGGAGTCTCCGAACTCGGCATCGAGAAGCGCGACTGGACCGGCATGGCCTCGGTGGAAGCCATCACCGCCACCGGCTCCAACGACCGCCAGGTCATCCTCACCCCGAAGCCCGGCGCCCGGCTGCCGCTCGTCGAGCTCGACAAGCCGGTCTCGGTGCTGCGCGTCGACGAGCGCGACGGCGGCATCCACCGGGTCCACGGCCGCGGCTTCGTCCGCGAACGCGCCGACGACCGCACGTACCGCGTCGGCTCCGGTGGCTTCTGGCAGGTCCACCCGCAGGCCGCCAACACGCTCGTCCGAGCCGTCATGCAGGGCCTGCTGCCGCGCAAGAACGACATGGCCCTCGACCTCTACTGCGGCGTCGGCCTGTTCGCCGGCGCCCTCGGCCAGCGCATCGGCGAGAAGGGCGCGGTTCTCGGCATCGAGTCCGGCAAGCGCGCTGTGGAGGACGCCCGCCACAACCTCCAGGACCTCGACCGGGTCCGCATCGAGCACGGCAAGGTCGAGCAGGTCCTGCCCCGCACCGGCATCACCGAGTGCGACCTGATCGTCCTCGACCCGCCGCGCGCGGGCGCGGGCAAGCAGACGGTGAAGCACCTGACCGGCCTCGGCGCCCGCCGCATCGCCTACGTCGCCTGCGACCCGGCGGCACTCGCCCGCGACCTGGCGTACTTCCGGGAGGGCGGCTACAAGGTGCGGACTCTGCGGGCGTTCGATCTGTTCCCGATGACGCATCATGTGGAGTGCGTCGCGATTCTGGAGCCTACCGAAAAGGGCCGTTGACCTGCGGTTTCATTCGGTGCGCATGATGTGCACTGTGGGCGTTACGGGCTAATTTTTGACGCTCATATGACGCTCTCAGAGGTGTCTTGACGCTCATTTGACGCTCGTTCTGATGGGATGTCAGGCCATCTCCGCCGCTGGTCGGGCTGCTCTTCGACTACGGGGAAGTGCCCGGAAGTCGAGAGCTGCGGCGCCAAAATGCCTTCGCCGGGAGCCGTAGGCCAACTTCCTGTCTGTTGGCGAGGTTCTCGAGGATCTCCAGGATGGTGGTCAGCCAGTCCGTCGTCGACTACCGCGCTCCTTTGACCTGCCGCGAGGACCCGGTCGATGTGAAGGTGTGGGTCGTCAGCTGTCGTGGGGCGCGACGCGAGCTTCGATACGGCACCCGGGACACCGAGCGGCACCCCCGCGCGGGGCCGGCGGCTGTGTGGTGCCGGGGGTCGGTGGTCAGGCCGCGGTGGGGGTTGGCTGGGGATGCGTGGCGTTCAGTGCGGCGTTGTAGCGGCGAAGGAGGAGCAGTGCGGTTGTGGCGAGGCCGGTGAGGAGTCCGAGCCAGATCCCGACTGTGTCGAGGCCCAGGGCGTTGGCGAAGAGCCAGGCGGCGGGCAGTCCGACGGCCCAGTAGCCGATCAGGGTGATGCGGAAGCCGCTCTTGGTGTCGTCCAGTCCGCGCAGGAGTCCGACGCCGATGTTCTGGGTGCAGTCGAAGAACTGCAGGAACGTCGTGACGATCAGCAGGTGGGTGGCGATGCTGAGGGCCTCGTCGGAGCCGGTTTCGAGGAACGGGGCGAGGACGAGACGGGGCAGGGTGAGGTAGACGATTCCGACCAGGGTCATGACGGCGCCGGCGCAGGCCAGGGCGGTGTTCTTGATGCGGCGGGCACCGTCGTGGTTGCCGAGGGCGAGTTCGCGGCTGACGTTGATGGACGCGGCGTGGGAGAGGCCGACGGCGACCTGGAAGACGATGGAGACGAGCTGGTTGACAGCCGTGTGCGCGGCGAGCGCGTCGGGGCCGAAGGATCCGGCCATGAGCGCGGTGACGGAGAAGAATCCGGCTTCGGATCCGTATGTGGCCGCGATGGGGATGCCCAGGCCGAAGAGGCGTTTGACGGTGGCGACGTCAGCGCGGGTGATATCCAGGGTGAGGAGCGGTGCCAGTTCGCTGTCTCGCTTCGCGGCCAGGTAGAGGGCGAGGAAGGACAGCAGGTAGACGCTGGAGGTGGCGATGCCGACGCCGGTCAGGCCGAGCCGGGGCAGGCCGAAGGTGCCGTGGATGAAGGCCCAGTTGAGTCCGGCGTTCACGGCGATGGAGGCGAGGGTGATCTGGAGGAGCGCCTGGGGGCGGCGCATGCCGACGGTGAACTGACGGATGGCCTGGAACCACAGGCAGGGCAGCAGGCCGGGAGCAAGGGCGTAGAGCATCGTCTGGGCGAGGTCGACGACGTCGGCGTCCTGGCCGAGCAGGGACAGGGCCTGTCCGATGAGGATCATGACGAGCGCCCCGGCGACGCCGGCCAGGGTGGCGACGGTCATGCTGGCCCGGACGATGCCCCGGACCTCCTCCGTGCTGTTGTCGTCCGCGCCTGGTGTGGCCTGTTCGGCTCGGGCGGCTGCCGCGGCGATCTGGTTGCCGACGGAGGTGACCAGGCCGACGCCCATGGTGCGGATCTGGTTGAAGATGACGATGGCGAGGCCGCCGGCTGCGAGTTCGGTGGTGCCCAGCAGGCCCATCATCACGGTGTCGGTGGTCGTCAGGGCGACCTGCGCGAGCTGGGTGAGGATGAGGGGGACGGCGAGGGCTCCGAGTGCGCGGCTGTCGCGGAGGAGGGCGGTCAGCATGGGTGGTTACCGGTTCCTGCGAAGCTTGGTGAGCTGTTCTTCGACTCCGCGTTCGGCGTCGGGGCTGAGGAGGTGGTGTTCGGCCATCCAGTCGTCGTTGAAGACGGTGTCCATGTATTTCTCCCCTCCGTCGTTGATCAGGGCGACCATAGTGGTGCCCGGCGGGAGCAAGGGAAGGCGGGTCAGGGCTTCGTGGACGACTCCGCCTGCGGAGCCGCCGATGAGCAGGCCGGTGCGGGCCACGGCGCGGCAGGTGGCGAAGGCTTCGATGTCGCCGACCTTGACGCCTTCGTCGATGAGGTCGAAGTCGACCAGGGCGCCGATCTCGGCGCCTTCGGGGGTGCCGGTGCCGGACTGGTAGTAGTCGTGGGCGGTGCCGCCGAAAGCGATCGAGCCCTTGGGCTCAACGCCGATGACAGTGAAGTCGGTGATGAACTTGGCTAGTTCGCGGCCTGTGCCGCACAGGCCGCCGCCGGTGCCGACAGCGCCGATGAGGATGTCGAGGCGGCCGTCCAGGGCTTCAGCGAGTTCGTGGGCGACGGGGAAGTAACCGACGCCGTTGGCCGGGTTGTTGTGCTGTTCGGTGAAGATGGTGTTGTCCTGGCCGCGGGCCATGTTCTCGGCGAGTTCTTCGCGGGCGGCGGTGTGGAGTTCGTCGCCGTCGCTGTCGGCGTCGACGTAGACGAGTTCGGCGCCCAGCGCCTTCATGGCGCGCAGTTTGTCGGCGGCGGCGTGGTTGTCGACGACGGCGGTGAAGGTGTAGCCGCGTTCTGCGGCGATGACGGAGAGGCCAAGTCCGGTGTTGCCGGACGTGGATTCGATGATCCGGCCTCCGGTACGCAGGTCGCCGGCGGTTTCGGCGGCGTCGATCATGGCGCGGGCCATGCGGATCTTCGCAGTGCCGGTGGGATTGAACATCTCCAGCTTCAGCAGCAGGCGGCTGCCGGTCTCGGTGGTGGCCAGTTCCAGCAGGGGGGTGTAGCCGATCAGGTCGGATATGCGGGAGACCACGGCGGGCCGCTGAAGGGCTCCGGGCATCAGAAGACTCCTGTGAGGGGGGACGGCAAGACGACGGCTGTGCCGGTACTGGTGATCAGGTGAAGTGGCGGTCCAGCCGCCAGCGCGGCCGGGGCCGGTCGATGTGGTCGATGACGACCTTGGGCGGCAGCGGCAGGTCGTGGAAGGGGGACTCGTTGGAGTCCATCTGGTAGCCGGCCGTGTTCGGGTAGAGCAGCAGGTCACCCACGCGCGGCGGGTGCGCGAAGGGGATCTTGCGCCAGGTGAGCATGTCCGATTCCAGGCAGGTCGCGGCGCCCACGCTGGCCGGGAACACCCCGGTGGGGGCGTCCTGCTCCTGGGGGATCAGCTGCGGGTCGGGGAGGTATTCGCTGTTGAACCACTGCTCGGACAGGCTCAGGCTGGTGCCGTCGACCGTCAGGAGCTGATAGCCGTCGCGGTCCTTGACGCCTTGGATGCGGAACACGGTGGCGCCGGCCTGGTCGAGCAGTGCGCGGCCGGGTTCGAGGAGCAGCTCTAGCCCGGCGTCCCTGATCAGGTCCGCCAGCGTGCTGTCGGTGTTCTCCGGGCGGGTCGCCAGCAGGGCCGCCAGGGCGTCCGCGCCGGCCACAGGCGAGTGGTACGGGTAGAAGTCGCCGGTCTTGAACGCCTTGCCGGCGTGGTAGTGGGCGGGACGCTGCGCGGCGAGGAAGGCGTGCCAGCTGTCGGCGTCGGTATAGCTGATGGGCAGGCCGCCGCCGATGGAGATCCGGCTGGCCTCCAGGCCCTGGAGCCGGGCGGGAGGCACAGGTCGACCAGGCGGGCGGCGAGGTCCGCGCGGGGCTGTAGGGCGTAGCCGGACAGGTGGAAGCTGAAGCCCTCCATCCGGATCGCGTCCCCGGCCTCCAGGCAACGCTTGAGTGCGGTGGTCAGTTCGCCCTCGCTCATCCCGAACCGGGAGTGCGGCTGGGCATCGGGCAGGGCGCGCAGCAGCACACGGGCTGGCCGCACGCGGCCCGTCAGCGCCAGGGAGATCACCTGATCGAGCTCGTCGAGGGCGTCCACGGCGATGGTCGCGCTGTGCGTGACGGCCAGGCGCAACAGGACGGGGTCCTTGGCCGGGCCGGTCACCATGAGGTGTTCGCCGCGGACACCGTGGCCGAGAGCTTCGCGCAGTTCGGCGGTGGAGGCGACGTCGACGCCCGCTCCGCCGGTGGCGGCGCGGTCGACGAAGACGGCTGCCTTGTTGGCCTTCTTCGCGTAGTAGACGAAACCGTCCACCCCGGCGTCGGCGAGGGCGTCCTGCATGGCGATGAGGTTGGCGGTGAAGGCATCGGGGAGCAGGAAGTGGAACGGGCCGCCCAACGCGTAGGCGAGTTCGGCTGCAAGTCCACTGGTGACGACCGGAATTGTGCCCGGGCTGGGCAGGGAGGGAAGCGTCGGCCAGGCGGGGGCAGAGGCTACTTCCACAGCGATATCTCCGTTCCGAGGCCCTGTTCGAGGGCGAGCTGCGCGAAACGGTGCCCCAGGGTGATGTCGGTGACGACCAGGCCGCTGTTGTACGCGAAGATGCGCTGCTCGGCTGTGGTGCGGGCCTTGGAGACCCCCCCGATGATGACCGGAAGCTCCAGGTCCACGGCGGGCAGGTTGCCGTCGGCGTCGGCCATGTCGGTGCCGGTGACCTGCATCTGAGCCTCGCTCGTGGCGATGACCCGGTCGGCGCGGTGCAGGGTGGAGGGAGCCAGGCCGTGGCCGACGAGGATCGCCGTCGCGCCAGGCCGCAGCCAGTCGGCTTCGATGGCGGCGGGCGTGTGGGCGCCGGCGGTCGCGACGACCACATCGGCTTGGCGGGCGGCGGCCTTGAGGTCGCTGACCAGTTCCACGTCACGGTCGGGGAAGTGGCGGGCAAGTTCGGCGCGGACGGCGGCGATGCCGTCGGGGTGGGTGCCCGACAGCAGCAGGCGGTCCAGCTTCGGCAGGGAGGTCAGCAGGAACGGCAGGGCGAGTCGGCCTTGGGTGCCGGTGCCGATCACCAGCGCGGTCGAGGCATCCGGGGCGGCGCATTCGCGGGCCAGCAGCGCGGAGACGGCCGGTGTGCGCAGGGATCCGATGCGGGAGCAGTCCATCATCGCGACTGGCAGGCCGGTGATGTCGTCGTAGATGGTCAGGGTCGTGTAGTAGTGCTGCCTCTCGCGGCTCTCGGCCAATCCGTGCTTGTACGAGGTCTTGATCGCGACGACGTTGCGGACGCCGTCGCGGCCGAGCATCGCGTACGAGACGGAGTGGCCGTCGGCGGGCTTGACGGTGAGCTTGCGCGGGTTGTCCGACTTGCCTGCCGCCAGGGTGCGGTAAGCCTGTTCGACGGTGTCGACGACGTCGGTCAGGGAGATGTCCAGACCGGCGAGGTCGCTGGTGGACAGTACGCGCAGGGTGGTGTCGTCCCGGTCCATGAAAGGCCCTTTCGAAGTGGTGGAGCGGCAGGTGGTGCAGGCTGATCAGACGGCCCAGGCGGTCAGGGCGGCCTGCCCGTAGCCGTGCTCGTCGCGTTCGGCCAGGGGGCGGGTCGGACGGCCCTCGACGCGGACAGAGGCGCGCTTGAGCCAGCGATCCGTCCCGTCGTAGCGGGCCGTGAAGGGCACCCGCCCGTGGACGACGATGTCGTTGTCCACGACCAGGACATCGCCCGGTTCCAGGCTCACCGCGACCGAGACACGGCCCAGTTCGCCCTCCAGCCGCCGGTACGCCTCGTGCCACTCGACTTCGGCCTCCTCCAGCGGGGTGTAGGCGGGGTCAAACCGCATGGTCAGACCCTCGGAGGTGTCGAACAGGGTCGGTACCGGGGCGGGGCGTCCGGCGAACTGCTGGGCGTCCTCGTAGGCGTCGTCGGGCAGGATCGGCACGACCGGGCGCTTGAGCTGTTCCACGTCCGCCTGCGTGAGGGCGGTGCGGCGGATGCTGGCCGCAGTGGTGGCGATGTTGTCGTGGTTGCGCATGCAGCACAGCAGGAGGAGGTGGGCGCGGCCGGGGTGGAAGGCGTCCTCGGTGTGCGGGGTGAGCAGCACATCGCTGGAGGATCCGGTCTGCTCGCTCTCGTGTCCGGGCGAGGGAACGATGTTGTGGACGAACCGGCCGCCCTGCTGGCCGTCCCAGGCGATCGGCGTGCCCGTCAGCGTGGAGACGAGCAGCAGGATCACGTCCCAGAGCGCGCCGGCGTCGCCGACGCTCGACCAGTGGCCGGGGGTGGGGCCGAGTTCGGTGTCATCCAGGTGCAGGCCGCGCAGGACGAACAGCCCGTCGGCGGTGTCCACAGGCCGCAGCGCATGCCGGACTGCGTCGGAGAGTTGAGCACACGCGCCAGGGAGGGCAGCGAGCAGTTCGGGAGAGGTGGCCGAGCTGTGGTCGGCCAGCAGCTTCGCCGCGAGGGTGGTCAGCTCGGCTGCGGCAGCATCGTCGACAGGGCGTACCGGGGCAGGGCAGGTGGGCACGGTGGCACCTTCCAGGGCGGGGCGGAACAGAGCACGGGCATGCGGCATCGCCGTACCGGCTCGAAAGCGGGGCAAGGGAACGCGAAAGGTCAGGCGCTGCGCGGCTCGGGGCGCCGCCGGACACCGCGAACGTAACAACGCCGCTCAGGTAAGGCAACCCTAACTAATTTGATCAACTGCATCAACGCAGTCCCGTTCATGGCCGTTTCGCAGCGATCTGATGAGCCGTCAATTGACCCCTGGCCAGGCGCTTTGAGGGCAAGGCGATCGAGTCTGGCGGTGCTCGGAGCCGGGGGGGGGGTGGCTTGCGGAGTCTGGCTGACTTCGGTTAGGTAACCCTAAGAACGACCAAGTAATCATCTGAGACGAGGATCAGACGTGGGCGTCACCAGACGACAGCTGCTGTGGGCCGGCACCGGCATCGGAGTGGCCGGACTTCTCACAGCCTGCAGTGGCGGCAGTGAGAACTCCAAGGGCACCGCGGGCTCTGGTGCCACCGGTAAGCCCCGCACCGGAGGCACGCTGCGCGTCGGGGCACTGGGGCATGCGAGCGCGATCACCCGTGACCCACACGGCACCCAGGCCAACGAGAGCGACTACCTGATCCTCGCGCTCGTCTTCGACACCCTCACCGTCCCGGGCGCCAAGACCAACACCGCTCCACGGCTTGCCGCATCATGGGAGCCGTCGGCGGACCTGAAGACCTGGACGTTCAAGATAGCCAAGGGCGCGGTCTTCCACGACGGCACACCCGTGACCGCTGAGGACGTGGTGTGGTCGCTGAAGCGGCTGCGCAACACCCCCTCCGGCGCGGCACGCCTGCCCGGCATCCAGGCCAAGAACATCAGCGCCAAGGGCACGGACACGGTCGTGGTCGTATCCGACTACGCCAACGCCGACTTCCCCCTCATGACCCGGTTCTCGTCCTTCGTGATGAAGAAGGACACCAAGGACGCGGACATCGCCAAGGCGCCCGGCACCGGCCCGTTCAAGCTGGACTGGTTCAGGGGCGGCAACGCCCGCCTGGTGCGCAACGACAAGTGGTACGGCCCGGACGTGTACCTCGACGCGATCGAGGTCACGATGTTCGAAACCCCCCAAGCGATGACGAACGCCCTGCTGGCCGGGCAGATCGACCTCGCCTCGAATGCCGGCGCGGTGGCCGCGCGTACCGCCAAGTCCCGCAACGACGTCCAAGTGCTGCGCCGCCCCAACGACATGGCGATGCCGATCGTGATGCGCACCGCCAAGGGCAGTCCGTTCGCGGACGTGCGGGTGCGGGAGGCGATGCGCCTGGTCGTGGACCGCGAGGCGATGGTCAAGCAGGTTCTGTCCGGGTACGGCACCGTCGCCAACGACATCCTGGGTACCGGCGACGTGGACTTCGCCAAGGACATCCCTCAGCGCGAGAGGGACCTCGCCAAGGCCAAGCAGCTGCTGAGGGACGCGGGCTTCGACCTGTCCAAAACCTACGAGCTGGTCACCACCGAGGACATCTCCGGCCTGGCAGACTCCGCGACCCTTTTCGCCAACCAGGCCCGCGAGGCCGGCATCAAGATCAAGGTCGTCAAGCAGGAATCCGGCGCGTTCTGGGAGAAGACCTGGAAGTCCGGCGACTTCTACACCAGCTACTGGGGTACGAACGACTCGGTCGTGTTCTTCGCCTCCAAGACCATGGTCAGCGAGGCGGGCCAGAACGAGGCCGGCTGGGACGATGCCGGGTTCGACGCCGCCTACCGCAAGGCCATCAGCAGCAGCGACCCGAAGAAGCGTGCCGCCGCGCTGAAGGACCTCCAGCAGATCGAGCACGACCGCTCCGGCTACCTGCTGTGGGGTATGGCCGACGGTATCGACCTGGCCGCGGCCAAGGTGCAGAACCTGCCCAAGCTGCCCGGCTACGGCCGCGTCCAGCTCGAAGGCGTGTGGCTGCGTTGAGCCAGACGGCCAAGACCGGCCCGGTGGCCGCTCCCACTGCGGGAGCGGCCACCGCGCGCCGGGCGGGGACTGCCGCCGTGCGTGTCGCGGGGATGGTCGCACGCCGGGTGCTGATGCTCGTCGTGCTGCTCGCGCTGGTGTTCGCGGCGGTCGAACTGCTGCCGGGGGACGCGGCCAGCGCCGCATCCGAGCGTGGGGAGAGCGCGGCAGACCTCGCCGAGCGTCGTCACCTGCTGGGCCTGGACCGGCCCGTGTGGGAGCGGTTCGCCGACTGGATGAGCGCACTGCCCACCGGCGACCTCGGCACCTCGGCCCGCGGGCAGAAGGTCACCGACCTGCTCGCCGACCCGCTGCCCAACACCCTGGTCCTCGCGGTGACCGCGTTCGTGATCACCGTGGTGCTGTCGCTGCTGCTGGGCTGCTGGGCCGCCGCCCGGCCCGGCCGTCTGGGCGACCGGGTCATCTCCCACGCCTCGACAGCCGCGTTCGCGGTGCCCGAGTTCGTGGTCTCTGCCGTGCTGCTGCTGGTGCTGTCCCTGTGGACGGGCTGGCTGCCCGCGGTCACGGTGACCGGCGGCGACGGCAGGCCCGCTACCTGGACCATGCTGATCATGCCGGTGCTCGCCCTGGTCATCCCGCAGACCGGGTGGAACACCCGCGTCGTGCGCGGTGCTCTGGCCGACCAGGCTTTCACCCCGCACGTCGAGGCCGCGCACTTCGACGGCCTGCCGCTGCGCCGGATTCTGCTGCGCCACCAGCTGCCCGGCGCCGTTCCGGCCATTGCCACCGGCATCGCCACTTCCACCGGTCTGCTGTTCGGCGGGGCGGTCGTGGTGGAGACCGTGTTCAACTACCCCGGTATCGGCAGCGTCCTGGTCGGCGCGGTCGCCGCACGGGACACGCCGCTGATCGCCGGAGTCGTCATGTGTGCAGGTGCCGTCATCAGTCTCGTGCTGCTGGCCGCCGACCTCATCCGCTACGCCATCCTGGGAGTCCGCTCATGACCGCCGCCCTGCCCGTGGCCGCACGCCGGCCCTCCCGCAGGGCCAAGACCACGACACTCGTGGTCGTAGCAGCCCTGCCGCTGCTACTCGCGCTCGCTGGGCCGCTGATCGCCCCGCACACCATCGACACCCCCGTCACCGCACCGTTCGCCACCCCCGGCGACGGCGCACTGCTGGGCGGAGACCAGCTAGGCCGCGACGTGCTCAGCCGTGTCCTGCACGGCGGCACCCTCCTGATCGTCGGTGCCCTGCTCGTCGCCCTCGTCACCACCGTGGCCGCCATGCTGATCGGCTGCCTCGCGGTGCTGCGGCCCGGGCTGGGCCGTGCGGTCGAACGCAGCGCGGACGTGGCGATCCTCCTGCCGCCGCTGCTGGGCATCATGCTCATCGCCCTTGCCTGGCCCGGCGGCGGACGCTGGGCGGTGATCGCCGCCGCCATCATCCTCGGCACCCCGTACGCGGTGCGGGTCGTCGCCGCTGCCGCAGCCCCGCTCGCCACGGCCGGCTACGTCGAAGCAGCCCTGGCCCGCGGGGAGTCCACCCTGCACATCGCACTGCGCGAGATCCTGCCCAATCTCCGCGCCACCATCCTCACCCTGTTCGGACTCCGGTTCGTCGAGGCCGTCTACGTCATCTCCATGGCCGGATTCCTGCAGATAGGGCCCCAGCCGCCCGCCTCGGACTGGTCGCTGATGGTCCGTGAGAACGCCTCCGGCATCCTCCTCAACCCCTGGGCCGTCATCGCACCCAGCCTGGCCATCGCGCTGCTGGCCATCACCGTCAACCTGGTCACGCTCTCCCTGGCCCCCGACACCACAGCGAAGGCGGTGACCCGCTCATGAGCGACCTCGCCCCTGCCCCCACCTCAACCACCGTGTCCCACACGCCAGTCGCCTCCGTGTCCGGCCTCGCCATACGGTTGCCCGACGGCCCCGTCCTGCTGCCCGAGACGACCGCACAGATCCACGCCGGACAGGTCACTGCCCTCATGGGCGCCTCCGGCTCCGGCAAGACCACCCTGCTGCGCGCGCTCATCGGCCACCTTCCCCCATGCGCCGCCGTCACCGGCAGCCTCGACGTCCTTGGCCGCACCCCGCACCAGCTGCCGGCCGAGGAACTGCGCACGCTCCGCCGCACCACGGTCGCCTACGTCGGCCAGGACCCCGGGTCCGCCCTCAACCCGCGCATGACCGCGCGCCGTCTGGTCGCCGAACTAGCCATCGACCCGGGCGAGGAAAAGGTTCTGGAGCTGCTGGCAGAGTGCCGCCTGCCCGTGGACACGGGGATCGCCGGCCGCAGGCCCACCGCCCTGTCCGGCGGACAGCAACGCCGGGTCGCCCTCGCCCGCGCCCTCGCCCGCGCCCCCAAGCTCCTCCTCCTGGACGAGCCCACCGCCGGACTCGACAACGCGGTGCGCGACGAGATCGCCCAGCTGCTACGCCATCTCGCCGCCAGCCGCAACCTCGCTGTCGTCATCGCCACCCACGACCCGCACCTCGTCGAAACCTGCGCAGACCACACCATCCGGCTCACCGCGAAGACACCTCCCCTGCCGCATACGCGTGCGGGCGAGCCCACCATCGCGGCAACCGGCGCAGACGACCACACTGTTGGTGACGGCATCGCAGCCCACACGATTGATGCCTTCTTCCGCGACGGCCGACGGCAGCGTCCCGTCCTGCGCGATGTCGCGTTCACCGCGGCACCCGGCTCAGCCACTGCCATCATCGGGCCCTCCGGATCCGGCAAGACCACCCTGCTGCGCGTGATGGCCGGAATCCACCCCACCCACACCGGGCACCTCGCCCTCGACGGCCGCCCGCTGGCCTCACGCGTGCAGCGCCGTACCCGGGAACAACAGCGGCGCATCCAACTCGTGCCGCAGGACCCGCTGGCCGCGCTCAACCCCCGGCACACCGTCGGCCAGCAGCTGGCTCGCCCCTTGCGTCTTCACGCAGACCTACGCAAGAGCGTCCGCCCCGAGCGCGTCTCCGAACTCCTTGCCCAGGTCGACCTCCCCGCCGCCTACGCCGACCGCTACCCGGGCGAACTGTCCGGCGGGCAGCGCCAGCGCGTCTCCATCGCCCGCGCGTTGGCCGCGGGGCCCGACATCCTGCTCTGCGACGAGGTCACCTCCGCCCTCGACGCCTACACCGCCGCCAGCATCATGGATCTTCTTACCCGCCTGCGCGCCGAACACCAGATGACCCTGGTGGTGGTGTCCCACGAGCACCACCTGGTCGCCCGCTACACCGACGCGGTTCACGTCCTGGAGGACGGCCGCATCGCCGACAACGGGCTAACCGCCGTCATCCTGGAGCGGTTCGGCGACCGGAACCTCACCGGCGACCACGACCAAACGCGTCCCTGCAGCTGACAACAACAGTTGATCTCTGGGCGACGCCCGGTCATGACGGGGCGGGCTGGCGAACCACGAGTCCGGCAAGGCTCTTCTGGACGATTCCGTAGGCCAGGACGGGCATGAGCAGGTACGGCTTGTCCGGCATCGCCGCCGTGATCAGTACGGCGCCCGCGCTGCTGTCGCTCATTCCGCAGGCCAGTGCGAGAGATCAACGTCCGCCCCGGTCCAGCCGCAGTGTCGTGCCGGCCGCGTGCCCCAGCAGAAACGACGCCCCGCACACCGCGGTGGCTGCTGTCATCGCGGCACCGACGAGCAGGGGCCGCGGATGGGCCAGGCAGGGGCCGAGCGCGCCGCTGGCGTTGACGTAGGTCGTGACCAGCGAGGCGAAGTTCCCCCATGGGGCTGTCCAGCCCCATGGGGGAACTTCGGGGGGAACTTCACACGGCCTGGTGGTGGCCCGGTAGTGCAGGTGCGTCTCGGGGAGTGTCATCCTGGTCTTCGTCGTGACGCTCGTTTGACGCTCTGCGCCTGGTAGCAGCGCCCGAAACGTTCTCTGACCTGCATCTTTTCTTGAGTCTGGTCGCGGGACATGTTTCCGATGACGGGTGCGTTGCTTTCTGAGTGATCTGGTCAGATCAGATCACTGTGATGGATGCCACGGGTGCAATCCGGGCGGGTCGCACGCTCTCCGCCGGGATC